>CAYPTM010000157.1:0-6053 GCA_964413345.1 uncultured Elusimicrobiales bacterium | reverse complement strand
CCGCATATTCAGGTTCACGAGGAAATCGCCTATTTGCAGGCGAATGGTTTCCTCAAGGCCGAGGCCTTTCAAATTGTGGCTGGTGGGAAGGAAATCGTCCGCGTCATAAAAGGCCCGGTCGAACACTTCCTGCTTAACGCTTATCCGGCACTTGAGATAAACTTCCTGGAAATGTTCCTTCCAGGCAATGCCGTTCGAGTCAAGAGTACCGCCATAGTCAAAGAGTACCGCTTTAATCATAATATGTACTGTCCGCCTTTTCCATCCTACAATATTGACGTACGTGATGTCATCTGCGCCAAATCAATGCCTCAGGGCCACAAGCATGGGCCGGGCACAAGCGTTCCCCTATATTTGCTAATATTATCATACGGGCTCATGTTCCGTTGACAGATTTAGTGAAACACATAATAGAGAGGGCTTTATGAAGGTTCTTAGCTACGCAATGACAGTGCTGCTTGCCTCGGCCTTGACGGCTAACGCGGCTTCATCCGCCGCAGACGCGAAAAAGGCGGAGGAAAAAGTCCGGCTGGAATTCTCGGACGACGTGACCCCGCCTTTCCAGAAACCCAGCTACGAAGCCATAGCGGGGGACCTGATAGAACGTCTTAGGCTGGACGAAAAGCAGGAACGGAAGCTCAAGTCCATACTGCGCGACCAGGACCAGCAATATACGGACCTGCTCCGTGAATACAGCGACATCTCCCTCCGCATCAAGAAGGAGCGCTCGGAACTTATAAAAATACGGGCCCAGATAAACCAGATTCTCGAAACACTGCCGGAAGTTGTGATGGACAAGCTGGAGCCGGACCAGAAAGAGGAATACCGCAAGCTGCTGGTCAACGCCCAGACACCTGCGGTTAAACCGGCCGAGCCCCCGGCCCAGTCCACCGCTGCGCAGGCCGCCGTTCCTCCCGCCGTTTCGACCGAGACGGCTTCTGCCGTGCCGGTCCCGCCGGCACCCGAACAGGCGGCAGCCCCGGTCCCGGCAGCGCCTTCGGCGGCGAAAACCACTCCGACGAAAAAATCCATTCGTTCCAAAAGGGCGCGCAAACCCGTAACGAAACCCGTCCAGCAGCCTGCCGCGGCGGCTCCCGCGGAAACCCCGGCCGCGCCGCCAGCGGCTGAATCCGCCGCCCCCGCGCCGGAACCGGCCTCTGCCGCAACAACAGCGGCACCGGCTGCGACAGCGCCCGTCGCCAAGAACGAAGCGGCTTCCCCTGCTCCGGCAGCGGTGCCTCAGCCCGAGCCCGTGGTGGAGACGCCCGCGCCAGCCGCAGCAGCACCCAGTCAGGCCCAGACTTCAGGAACAACAGCTCCTGCCGCCAAGAGCGAACCATCAGCGGCAAACACCTCGCCCGCGCCGGAGGAATTCCTCCGCACGGCAGTTCAGCATTCCGACACTCCAAAAGCAAAAACAGCCTCTGCCCAGAAAGTTTCCAGAAAAGCGAGGAAAACACCCCTCAAAACGGCAGCGGCAAAAACCGCCCCGCAAAAAACCGTGGAACAACCCGCGCCCGCAGCGGAAAAGGCAGCGCAGCCTGAAGCGGCTCAGCAGCCCGCGGCGACGACAACCGCCGTGCAGCCCACGGACGACCAGCTCCCCCTGCCGGAGGAGCCGCGCTAACGATTTTTAAGAGGTAACCACGCGATGAATCAACTCGAAAGCAGGATAAGCGACGGCAAGGCGGTCATTGGCATAATAGGCCTCGGGTACGTGGGCTTGCCGCTTGCCGTGGAGTTTGCCGGCAAAGGGTATCATATCCTGGGCTTTGAAGTGGACAAGGCCAAGGTCAAGGGGATATGCGCCGGCAAATCCCATGTCGACGACGTCCCTTCCGCGAAGATAGCGGAGCTGGTGGAATCAGGAAAGCTCTCGGCCACCGGCGATTTCGCGCGGCTTGGAGAGGCCGACGCCATCATAATCTGCGTTCCCACCCCCTTAAGGAAGAGCAAGGACCCGGATGTTTCATACATCGTGTCGGCCACGGAGAAAGTGGCGGCCACGCTCAGGAAAGGCCAGCTCATCATCCTTGAAAGCACCACCTACCCCGGCACGACGCTGGACCTGGTGAAGCCGATGCTTGAAAAAAGCGGCCTAAAGACCGGGGAACATCTCCACCTCGCCTTCTCCCCGGAGCGGGTTGACCCGGGCAACAGCAAATTCGGCATAACCAACACGCCGAAAGTGGTCGGCGGAGTGACGCCGCTGTGCGGCAGGCTGGCTTCCAAACTTTATTCCGCCGTAGTGGAACGAGTGGTGACGGTTTCCTCCACCGAGGCCGCCGAGATGGTCAAGCTGGTAGAAAACACCTTCCGGGCCGTCAACATAGGCATGGTGAATGAGATAGCCCTCATGTGCAACCGCCTTGGCCTGTCCGTATGGGAAGTGCTGGACGCCGCGGCCACAAAGCCCTTCGGTTTCATGCCGTTCTATCCCGGCCCCGGCATCGGCGGGCACTGCATCCCTCTGGACCCGCATTACCTGGCGTGGAAGATGAAGACGCTCAATTTCGAGCCCCGCTTCATCGAACTGGCCGGAGTCATAAACTCCTCCATGCCGGACCACGTCGTCCACCGCACGGGCCAACTGCTCAACCGCCACAAAAAACCCCTTAATGGAAGCAAACTGCTGGTCATAGGGGTCACCTATAAGCCGGACATCAGCGATGCCAGGGAATCCCCGTCAGTGGACGTCATCTCGCTGCTGGGAAAGACCGGCGCCAAGGTCAGCTACCATGACCCCTATGTGCCCGAGCTGGCAATAGAAGGCAAAAAGTACCGCTCAGTTCCCATTACCCCGGCCGCGCTCAGGAAGTATGACTGCGTGCTGATAATAACGCCCCACTCCTGCATAGATTACAAGGAGCTGGCACAGAACTCAAAGCTGGTATTCGATGCGCGTAACGCGACGCGCCACTTCAAGGCGCCAAACGTGGAGAAGCTGTAGCCGGACTGAAGTTTGAGCATGAAAAAGGCGGGCCTTTTAAAGGCCCGCCTTTTATTTTGCATGAAATTGACTCAGTTTACTTTAGCTGAACCCGATGCAGGGAAACCCCTATCCGGTAGGCCGGATACTTTTTGCTGCGCCCCGCGCAGGTCATCACGGGGAAAGGGATGGCGTCTGAGGGATTGAGGGAGGCGGTACAGTGGGCCTCAGTGTCGCCGGAAAGAGTTATCTGCGGGCGGTAATACAACGACAGGCAGGCCCCTTCCACTATCTGCGCCCCGTGAGGGCAGAGCGCGTAAATATCCACTACCGCCTTGAGGGTGGTGCTGCTGTCCAGCACGAAGGAAGCCGGCTTTTTATCGGCCGAGAACGTGCCCGGCTGGGTGGGCGGGATGAGAGAGAAGGAGAGCGAATTGTTAACCAGGAGAGGCTGGGCCGTGTCGCAGACTTCCCCGGCACACTTTTGAAACCAGAGGGAGATATACCCCTCTATGGCATCATTCCCTCCGGGCGCCGCATTTTCAACCCGCGATTTGGGCGCGGCCGGAAGCGCAATCTGGTCCATGGAGAACTGCAGCTTCGGCGCGGAATCCACCCACTCGCTCTGGGAGAACACCGGCATGGCGGACAGGAACAGAACGCACAGAGCCGCAATATTTCTCATCATAGCTGAGGGGCGGCTTTTACGGCCGGGGCGTCGTTATCGTGAACGAGGGCCTGCTCGTATATGCGGTATTTCTTGTAAAGCTTGCCGCCCGCTTCCTCGATGACGTTAATTATCTTGTTGTTGTCTTCCAGTATCCACGATAGTTCGGCGCAGGTCCAGCCGAGGGCCTTGGCGTTTTCAATGGCGCGCTTGATAAGAACCAGTTCAAGGCCGCGGTTGCGGAATTCCGTTTTAACGCCCAGCAATATGAGCCTGCCCTGGTTCACCTTGCCCATGGCGAAAAGGAAAGGAATTATATTGAACACGTTGAGGCGGCCCTTTACGCCGCGAAGGGCGAGATTTATGTCCGGTATGGTGACGGAGAATGCGACAGGCACATTATCCACCTCAAGCACGATGATATGCTCGGGCTTGAGTATGGGCTTCAGTGCTTTTGCGGTTTCCTCCATCTCCGCCTCGGAGATGGGCACGAAGCCCCAGTTAGCCTTCCAAGCGTCGTTATAGATGACGCGGATACGCTCCAACTCCCGATCAAGATCGGCAAGATTGCCGTGGCGCAGGTGAATCATGTCCCTGCTTTCAACGCGGGCGATTATCTTCTCAAGACGTTCGCTCATGGATGTCTCGACAAAACGGACGAAAGCGAACAGGTCCTTGATTTTAGACAGGCCCGCCTCCTCCAGATGCGTGGCGTAGAACGGAGGATTGTAGGGCATCATAACCTTGGGGTATGAATCGAAACCGGTTATCAGCAGGCCGGCGGACTCGTTGGTGGAGGGATTGACCGGGCCGCGCATGGCTTCCATGCCCTGGTCACGGAGCCAGACGCGCGCCGCTTCAAGCAGCATGGCAGAAACGGCCATGTCGTTTTCTGTTTCAAAGAAACCGAAGAATCCGACCTTGTCCTTATGATAGGAATTGTGCGCCTCGTTGGTTATGGCGGCTATGCGTCCGACAGGAACATCACCCTTGTAAGCCACCCAGAGCTTGCGGCGGGCGCACTTCCAGAAGGGATGCGAAAGGCCAAGAACGTGCCTTACGTTGGAGTCCAGGTCGGCTATCCAGAACTGGTCGTTCTTATAAAGGAGCGCCGGAACCCGGATAAACTCGTCAAGGGAAGACTCGTCAATCTCTTTAAGTTTTATATCGGCCACTTTTTCCACCTCAGGCGCCGCAGAACAGCGCGGCGGCCTTAAACCCTTTCGACCTGCTTGCCGCGGACAACGCCGATCTTGGTGGCGCTGCGGTCGAAGGCGTCGAGTATCTTGTCTACGTGCTCTTCCGTATGGGTGGCCATAAGCGTGATGCGCATCAGGGCGGAGCCGGGAGGCACGGCCGGGCTTATCACCGGGTTGGCGAAAATGCCGGCCGCGAAAAGTTCGCGCCACATAAGGAAGCAATGTTCATCCGAGCCCACGAAAACGGGCATGATGGGCGTTTCAGATTTGCCGTTGTCGAAGCCGAGTTTCTTGAAGCCGGCCTTGAGCCTGGCGGTCAGCTCCCACAGGCGCTTTATGCGCTGGGGTTCGCTCTCGATTATTTCTATCGCCTTGGAAATGGAGGCGACGCTGGCTATGGGCAGCGCGGCGGAAAAAATCATGGAGCGGGAAGTGTGCTTGATGTAGTGTATGATGTCCTCGTCGCCCACTACGAAACCGCCTACGGAGGCGAAGGACTTGGAGCAGGTGCCCACCACCAGGTCCACGGCGTTGGGCGGCAGGTTGAAGTGCTCCGTGGTGCCGCGGCCGCTGGGGCCAAGGACACCGGTCGCATGGGCGTCGTCCACCACTATGCGCGCGCCGTGCCTGCGGGCGACTTCCACTATCTGGGGCAGGGGGCAGATGTCGCCCTCCATGCTGAAAACACCGTCCACTACAACCAGCTTGCCGCGGTCCGGGCCGATGAGGCCCAGGACGCGGTCCAAATCTTTCACGTCGTTATGGCGGTAGCGCTTCATCTCCGCGCCGGACATCCGCACGCCGTCCAGTATGGAGGCGTGGTCCAGCTTGTCCACCACTGCGACGTCGCCCTTGCCCAGAAGGCAGGACACCACGCCCACGTTCATCTGGTAACCGGTGGCGTATATGAGAGCGGCTTCGCGGTGCTTGAACGCGGCCAGCTGTTTTTCCAGCTTCTCATGGAAAACGGTATTGCCGTTAAGAAGGCGGGAACCGGCTGAACCGGTGCCGTACTTAAGAGCCGCTTCGGAAGCGGCCTGTTTCATGCGGGGGTCGTCCGCAAGTCCGAGGTAGTTATTGGAGCCTGCCATTACCATCTTGCGCCCACCGACCATAACTTCCGGTCCCTGCGCCGATTCGATGGGGTTGAAATAGGAATAGAACCCCCTGTCCATCAGCGCCTTGGCGTCTTTGAATTCTTTGCACTTGGTGAAAATGTCTACCATCGGATTAACCTCATAATGTTGAAAACTTCCAT
>CAYPTM010000156.1:0-6120 GCA_964413345.1 uncultured Elusimicrobiales bacterium | reverse complement strand
GCCTGGGCGTTACCTACCCGGAGATCACCGAGACCCAGGCCCGCGCAATCTTCGAAGCCACCGCCGAACTGCTGGCGGAAGGCGTGAAGGCGATGCCCGAAATCATGATACCCGTCGTCTGCCATGAGAACGAAATCATAGACCAGGCCGCCATCATAGCCCGCGTCCATGAGGAAGTCTGCAAGGCGAAGGGCCTCAGGAAGATCAACCACCTCGTCGGAACCATGATCGAGATACCGCGCGCCGCCCTGGTCGCGAACAAGATCGCCGGCGTGGCCCAGTTCTTCAGCTTCGGCACCAACGACCTGACGCAGATGACCTTCGGCTTCTCCCGCGACGACATCGGCGGCTTCATGCCGGACTACCTGAACAAGGGCATCCTCAAGAACGATCCGTTCCAGACCCTCGACCAGGAAGCCGTGGGCGAGCTCATCCACCTCGCCGTCAACCGCGGCCGCAACACCCGCGAGGACCTCAAGATCGGCATCTGCGGCGAGCACGGCGGCGACCCCGCTTCCGTGGAGTTCTGCCACCGCGAAAACTTCAGCTACGTGTCCTGCTCTCCGTTCCGCGTGCCCATAGCGCGCCTTGCGGCAGCCCAGGCCGTCGTGAAGTACGGCAGCCCCAAAAAGGCAGGGAAGAAATAACCTTCCCATGCCGAAACCGGAAGGTTTCCCGGTTATAGTTTCATCGCCTTCCGGGGGAGGAAAGACTACCATAGTCAACCTCCTCCTCCGGAAGGAAAATTCTCTGGTACGGGTGGTGACGGCTACGTCCCGTCCCCCCCGCCCCGGGGAGAAAGACGGCAGGGATTACCATTTCTGGAGCGAGACCCGCTTCAGGGACGGAATAGAGAAGGGCCGGCTGGCGGAATGGGCTCTGGTGCACGGGAAGTATTACGGCACGCCGAAAGCCTCGCTGGACGGAGCAATAAAGAAGGGCCTTACGCCCATACTGGTCATAGACGTGCAGGGCGCCCGCGCGATACGGAAATCCTATCCGGCCGCGGTGACGGTTTTCGTGCTGCCCCCTAGCTGGGCGGTGCTGAAGAAGAGGCTGCTGGACCGCAACGACACGAAGGACATCGCGGTGCGCCTCAGGACCGCGGAAAGCGAGATACCGGCGGTCAGGGAATACGATTACGTCGTGATAAACGACAATCTCGACATTTCGGTGGCCGACCTCGGGGCGATAATACACGCCGAACGGCTTAAAAGAGACAGGCAGCTTGCCCGACTGAAGGGCTCGCCAAAACATTACAGATTTGCTTAAATACCCACAGCAGCTGGAGGAACCCCACAATGCCGACAAAAGAAAAGAAAGAGGAAAAAATCGCTCTCGAAAAGCTTGAGCTCGATTATGCAAGCGACCGCTATGATGCCATAGTCCTGGCGTCCCTGTGGGCCAAGCACCTGCGCACCAAGGAAGAATTCCGCTACGCGCCGCACGCCGAAGTCATCCGCGCCGCCGTCACCGACATACTGGGCGGAAAGGTCTCCAAGGAAGAGGTTTTCAAGGAAATAGAGCACGATATGCTCTCCAAGCCTCCGGTAGAGGAAGTAAAGAAGCCTGCCAAGCCCTCCAAGGAAGAAACGGCCGACCTGCTGGAGTAAAACCCTTTCGCACCGATGACGGCCGCTTGCAAGGGCGGCCGTCATTTTTTTCCCGTATCAAGACCGTCAAAACAGCTTATGGACAACGAATTCAAGGAACTTGCGCGGGACGCGCGCAAATACATCGCGGCTGAAGACTGCGAGGATTTCTCCTGCTCTAAACCGGCTCCGCTGCCCGCTCCGGCGCAGATACCAGTCCCCGCGCCCGTTATTGCCCTGACGCCGGCAGCGCCGGCGGCCTCCCCCTGTTACGCGGCACCAGTCCCGGAAGTCTCGGCAAGGCAGCCGGAAACCGAGACAAAACCAGTCCCCGCGCCCGTTATGGAAACACCTGCCCCGGAGCCGAAACCGCAGTCTCCGGCGGTGACATGCTCGGTTCCGCAGCAGTGGGATAAAGAAACGGAGATGGAAAAGATACGGCAGGAAGTGGCGGGATGTCAGAAATGCCAACTGGGCCTTACAAGACTCAACCCGGCATTCGGAGTCGGAAACCTGTGCTCAAAAGTCATGTTCATAGGCGAAGGCCCCGGCTACGAGGAAGACCACAGGGGCGAGCCTTTCGTCGGCAAGGCGGGACAGCTTCTGGACAAGATACTTTCGGCCATGGGGCTTTCGCGCGAACAGGTTTACATAGCCAACATAGTAAAATGCCATCCCATGATTACCCCCAACCCGAACCTGCGCGGCAACGACAGGCCTCCCTATCCCGAGGAAATGGCCACCTGCCGCCCTTATCTGGACCGGCAGATAGCCATAGTTAAGCCGCAGTTCATAGTCGCGCTGGGAGGCGTTGCCTCCAAGGCGCTGATACCGGGAGCTAAATCGCTCTCCTCGGTAAGGGGAAGGGTCATCGAGCTGCCCAACGAGATATTCGGCCTTCGTGAGCCGATAAAGCTCATAGCCACCTACCATCCGGCAGCCCTCCTGCGCAATCCCAACTGGAAAAAGGACACCTGGGAAGACATGAAGATGCTTATGAGGGAAATGGGTCTTCCCATGCCGGCCAAGCAGGCTTAAGATTCCGTACCGTCAGATTGAAAAGGGCCATTAAAATGGCCCTTTTTGTTTTGTAAAGGGAGCAACCGGGCCTGCCCCACCAAGGTCGCGGCATAAGCTTAAAAAGTTAGGCAAAACTACTGCAATTTATTGTATAAATAGAGATGGTTCCGCGCCGGGGGAATGGCGGAACCGGACAACACTGGCATCCCGCGCAGGAGAACAGCCATGCAAGACAGTAACCCTTCGCAGTCCACCGGCTCAAGAGGCGGCAAGTACCTGACCTTCTGCCTCGGCCGGGAAGAATACGGCATAGAAATACTGAAGGTGCAGGAAATAATAGGCCTTCTGCCCTTTACCCCAATACCGCGCGCCCCCGATTTCATCAAAGGCGTCATCAACCTGCGCGGAAAAATAATCCCCGTCATGGATCTGCGCCTGAAGCTTGGCATGCCGGAAGCCCCGCGCACGGAAGAAACCTGCATAATAATAGTCAGAACCCAGGTGGACATGGGCATCATAGTCGACCGGGTCAACGAGGTGCTGGACATAACGGAAGGCAGCATCGATGACACCCCCGCCCTGGGCGGAGGGATCAACATGGAATTTATCCTTGGCATAGCCAAGGCGCAGGACGGAGTGAAACTGCTGCTGGCGATAGACCGGGTCCTTTCAAAAACGGAGACCCGCGCCGTCGCCGACGCCGGAGGGCAGCAGACCGATGTCATCAAAAGTGAGGAGGCGCAATAGTTTATGCTCGACAACAGGAAACTGGGGACCAAGCTCATAGGCGGATTCACGCTCGTCGCCGCCATAGCGGTGTTCATAGGCATAGCCGGCCTTTGGCAGATGGGCGCCATAATGAAGCAGTTGCGCACCATCGGACAGGACCACATGCCCTCGGCCATAGCGGTGGAGTCCATTTACCGCTCCATGACGGAGCTGAAGTCCGTGGAACGCACTCTCGCGGTGGCGAACCTTCCGCAAAGGACCATAGACCTCCAGTTCGAGCGTTACGAAACCTCCTGGAAGAAACTGGACACGGCGTGGAAGACCTTTGACGCCATGCCAAAGACGGACAGGGCGAAGCGTTCATGGGACACTTTCACTTCGGAATTCGGCGCATGGAAAAGGCTTCACACCTCCTACATGGACGTCGCGGAGGACATTTATAAGCGGGGCAACAAGGCCCGCCTGCCGGAACTGGCCCACAAGACCACGGGAGACAATTCCCGCGCATTCATAAGCGCGGAAAACGAGATAGACCGCCTCCTTGAGGACACAGTCTCAGCCGCCACCATATCGGCCAATGAGGCCGCGTCATCCTATTCCTCCTCCAAGGGCCTGATAATCAGCATAATCACGCTGGGCTTCCTGCTGGCGATACTGATAGGAGTGGCGCTCACGCTTTCCATAACGCGGCCGATGGCAAAGTGCGTGGCGCTGATGAAGGAGCTTTCCCTCGGCCACCTCAGCGCCCGCCTAAACATGACCCGCGAGGACGAAATTGGCCAGCTTACGCGGACCATGGACGATTTCGCCTCCTCGCTCCAGAAGGATTTCCTGGGCGCGGTGAAGATGCTGGGCGAAGGGGAAGTGGATTTCAAGATGGCGCCCAAGGACGACAGGGACGAGATATCCCCCGCCGTGGAAGCCGCCCGCCGCAACATAGAGCTCCTTATCGAGGAAATGGACGGGCTGACGAAATCAGCCGCGGCCGGAAACCTCTCGGTGCGGGGCAATCCGGACAAGTTCCAGGGCGGCTACAGCGCCATAGTGAAAGGCGTCAACGACACGCTGACCGCGGTAATAAGCCCGCTGCAAGTCGCGGCCGCCTGTGGACAAGATTTCGAAGGGAGACATCCCCCCGAAGATAACGGCCGAATACCAGGGCGACTTCGCCGTAATAAAGACCAATCTGAACAAATGCATAGACGCGGTAAACCACCTTGTAGAGGACGCGAACAAGCTTTCGGAGTCGGCGGTAAACGGCAAGCTCTCCACCCGGGCGGACGCCTCCCGTCATGAAGGCGACTTCCGCAAGATAATCGAAGGGGTCAACAGCACGCTGGACTCGGTAATCGGGCCTCTCAGCGCCGCCGCCACCTGCATAAACGCCATATCCAAGGGTGAAATTCCCCCCAAGATATCGGACGCTTACGCCGGCGACTTCAACCTGCTCAAATACAATCTGAACCGCTGCATAGACGCGGTAAACCGCCTCATAACGGACACCAAGGCTCTCTCCGAGGGCGCCGCGATGGGCAATCTCTCCGTGCGCGCGGACGCGTCCAAGCACGAAGGGGAATTCCGCACCATAGTGCAGGGCATCAACGACACGCTGGACGCGGTAATCAAGCCGATGAACGAAGCCGCCTCTTATGTAGACAGCATTTCCAGAGGCGACGTGCCCAAGAAAATAGCCGACAAATACAACGGGGACTTCGCCGCGCTGCAGGACAGCCTCAACCGCTGCATAGACGCCATAAACGGTCTGATATCGGACACCAACCTCCTCTCCACGGCATCGGTGGAGGGCAAACTTTCAGTCCGCGCGGACGCCGGCAGGCACCGCGGCGATTTCCGCAGGATAGTGGAAGGCATCAACAAGACCATGGACGCGGTCATCGGCCCGCTGAACGAGGCCGCTGGAACGCTGGAAAAAGTGGCCGGGCGGGACATGACGGCCCGGATGTCCGGCAACTATCTTGGAGACCACGCAAAGCTGAAGGAATCGCTCAACATGGCGGTGGAGACCCTGGATAACAGTCTCCAGCAGGTTTCCGGCTCATCCGCGCAGGTGGCGGCGGGAGCGGAACAGATAAGCAAGGGCAGTCTCGCGCTGGCGCAGGGCGCGTCGGAGCAGGCGGCCTCGCTGGAGGAGGTCTCCAGCGGCCTTCAGGAAATGACTTCGATAACCAAGCAGAACAGCAACAACGCCAGGGAAGCCCGAGGGATGACGGAAAACGCCCGCGCCACGAGCGACAAGGGCGTAAACAGCATGAAAAAGCTTTCCGGCGCGGTGGAGAAGATAAAACGCTCCGCCGATGACACGGCCAAGATAATAAAGACCATAGACGAGATAGCTTTCCAGACCAACCTGCTCGCGCTGAACGCGGCGGTGGAAGCCGCCCGCGCGGGAGAAGCCGGTAAAGGCTTCGCGGTAGTGGCGGAGGAAGTGCGCAACCTGGCCCGCCGAAGCGCGGACGCCGCGAAAAACACGGCGAACCTGATAGAGGAATCGGTGCGCAACGCCCAGGACGGCGTGAAATACAACGAGGAAGTCACCGCCAATCTTCAGGAAATAAGCGCGCAGACCGCCAAGATAAGCGAGGTCATGAGCGAGATAGCCTCCGCCTCGGAACAGCAGTCCAGCGGCATAGAGCAGATAAACATGGCCATACAGCAGATGAGCCAGGTCACCCAGCAGAACGCCTCCAGCAGCGAGGAATCCGCCTCGGCGGCGGAACAGATGACCGGACAGGCGCAGGAACTAAAGAGCATGGTCACC
>CAYPTM010000155.1:0-6127 GCA_964413345.1 uncultured Elusimicrobiales bacterium | reverse complement strand
TCACCGCGGTCCTGAAAGCCATACAGACCTCGGGGGAGAGCAAATTCCTTTCCAAGCCCCGCGCGCTCACGCTCAACAACAAGCCGGCGGAAATAGCCTCCACATCGGACACCGTGGTGGAATTCACCTCCAGCCAGCTGATTAACTCGCAGGGTCTCGCCCAGACGGTAAAGAACCCGCTCCGCAAAACGACCGGCATACGCATGTGGGTGACCCCGCAGGTCAACGAAAACGGCTCCATCACAATGGCCATCACGCCGGAAATAACCCGCCCGGAAGCGTCGACCTACTTCCCCACGGAAAACGTGCTGGATTCCCATCGCCAGGCGATAACCACCACCGTCCGCGTGCGCGACGGGCAGACAGTCCTCATCGGAGGCCTGCTCACCACCGAGGACAGCAAAACGGTCCGCAAGGTGCCGCTGCTCGGCAACATCCCCCTCATAGGCCTGTTGTTCACCTCGACCTCAAAAAACACAACGCAGAAGGAACTGCTCATATTCATCACGCCGCGCATCGTGCCGCAGTAAGGCCTGACCGGTTACAAAGATAAACCCCGTCTTTGACAAGACGGGGTTTTCTTTTGCGCTTAAAACCTGTGCGGCTGTAATTTCCAGTTATTTCCCGCCGGTCTTTTCCCCCCCGCGCAGGCCGGCCAGTTCAAGAGCGCGCCGGGGCTCGGGGTTAGACATGAACCACTTCCACACATTGCCCGTACGGAGGTTCTCCGCGCTCAGCAGAGTTATTCCCAAATCTATGCCCAGCACATCCTTAGCATACCACCCGTCGGCGGGATTGAACGAGTCAACCAGCCCGTAACGGCCCCAGGCCTTTGGATAACGTTCTTTCATCGCCATGAGGACCGGCACGCTTATTTCCGGAGTGAACATGAGCGAGCCGCCCGCCGCGCACGGGACCACGGTGCCGTCCGTAGCAGGATGCAGGGGAGGGCCGCCCCAGGCCACATAGCCGCCCTTGAAATCGGAAGCCGATATGCCCCACATCTTCTCGCTGTAAGAGGGGAATTTGGAGGATATGTCCACGCAAAACTGCCTGTGGGCATAAGTCGCGGAAATGGAATTGGCGAAGAGGTCCGTGAAAGGCGGAACAGTGTCCCGCAGTCCGCGGAAATCGAAATAGGCATGGGAATACTGGTGCACGAAAAGAGGGGCGCTGGCGCTGACATAAGAATAGGTGCCGTAGACCACCTCATCCCTCCGCCAGTTCTCCCAAAGCGACGGCGGCACCGGCTTTGGGGCTCCGATTGCCAGCAGGGCGAGGCCTAGATGCTCGCTGTAGGTGTCCCAATCAGTCTTTATGAAGCCGCTTTCCGGATACCAGCCGTGGGACAGAAGCCCCCTTTTGGCGTCAAGCATCCACGCGAAGTCAATGCGCCCGTAAAGCCTGTCCGCCAGCGACGCGATTTTTTCGTTTCCGCTGAAACAACCCTTCGCGGTCAGCGCGCCGGAAAGAAGAAGCCCCGTATCTATAGAAGACAGTTCGCTGTTCCAGCGTCTTTCCCCCGTGGAGGGTTCCACGAAATGATAGAACCAGCCGCGTACTTCAGTCGATTTTTCCACGAGGAAAGACAGCGTCCGTTCGGCTCGGGCCTCGGCGTCTGGACGGCTTATCCAGCCGCGCTCGGCCCCCACGCAGAGGGCTGAAAGGCCGAAGCCGGTCGCCGCCATGCTGGCGACAGAACCTGCATCGCCCTTATAAGCGCTCCCGTCAAGCCTTGCCCTGTCCCGCACGAGGCCCGTGGCAGGGTCAGCCTGCTCGACAAAGTAGTCAAAGGAGCGCCGCATCAGTTCATCTAGCAAAGCCTCCTGCCTGGCGGAAAGCCCGTAATGATTGTTGACGCAGGGGGAAAAGGCCTCCTCCCCCTGGCTAAAGCCGCCTGACTCGCAGGAAAAGACAGCGCCGGCCTCGCCCCCTGCAGCCGGAACGCCGGCCGCCAGAAGGGAGAGCGACAGGACCACTCTAGCGGATGACACTGAAAGACTCCTCCAGACCGCCGACAGAACTGGTGCCGACCCAGACGCTGAATTCGCCCGGCTCCACCGCGAACTTCATATCGGAACGCACCACCCCCAGCTCAGCAGGGCCCAGAGTGAACCTGACATCCTCGCCCTGTCCCGGCTTGAGGGTAACGCGCCGGAAGCCTTTCAGCTCGCGAACGGGACGGGTCACACTCCCGGAACAGGCACTGATATAAAGCTGGACGACTTCGTCCGCTTCGCGCGCGCCCGTATTGGTGAGGCGGACGGAAACAGAAAGGGAATCCCGCTGTCTGACCGCTCCGGTGCTCAAGGAAAGGTCGGAGAGAGTGAACGTGGAATAGCTCAATCCATGGCCGAACGGATACAGCGGCTCATTGGGCCCGTCGAAATAATGCGAGGTGTATTTATTGCCCGGAGCATACGGACGGCCGGTGCTCTTCGCGTTATAATAAAGCGGTATCTGGCCGACATTATTGACCCAGGTCACGGGCAGTTTCCCTCCGGGAGAAACGTCCCCGAACAGCACATCGGCCACCGCCGGGCCCGCCATGGTGCCGGGGAACCAGATTTCCATTATCGCCGGGAACTTGTACGCGGTCCAGCTCAGGTCCAGGGGACGCCCGCTCATCAACAGCATCACGACAGGCTTTTCAGTCTCGGCAATTGCAGCCAGCAACTCGGCCTGCCTGCCGGGCAGGCTCAGGCTGGAACGGGAGGCAGCCTCTCCGCTCATAAGGGGCCCTTCACCCACGACAACGATGACAACGTCCGCCTTTTTTGCCGCCTTGACCGCGGCGCGGATATCATCCCCGGCATGGTCTTCCGGCCCGCTGCCCGTGGCGTAGTCCACGCGTATGTTTTCCCCGGCCCGGGCCTTTATCCCGTCCAAAATCGTAACCACGTCTGCGGCCTGTCCGTCGCCGTTCCAGGAGCCCATGGCCGCTTCCCTGTCAGCCGCGAGCGCGCCTATGACGGCAATGCGCTCAATCTTTCCGGAAAGAGGAAGGAGCGGGCCCTCGTTTTTAAGCAGAACAAAAGACTTAACGGCGGAGCGTCTCGCCGCGGCAAGGTTTTCGGCGGTCAGCAGCGAAGAACTTTCAACGGCGGGATCGGCATAGGGCGAATCGAATATGCCGGCCTTGAACTTCACGCGCAGGACATTTGCCACGGCGGAGTTAAGCTCCTTCATGGAAACGTTCCCGTCTTTCAGGAGCTGCTGTATGTTGCCGGAATAAAGCTTGCTCACCATTTCCATGTCCACGCCGGCCTTGAGGGCAAGCGCGGCAGCCTGATAATTATCCTTGGCTATGCGGTGCTTCACAAGCTCCTCTACGGCGGTATAGTCGCTTACGACCAGGCCGGAGAAACCCCACTCGCCCCGCAGTATGTCGGTGAAAAGCCACCTGTTCGCGGTGCAGGGCACTCCGTTAAGGTCGTTGAAAGCGGTCATGAAGGTGGCCACCCCCGCGTCCACAGCAGCCTTGAATGGAGGGAAATAAATGCTGCGGAGGCGGTGCTCAGATATATCAGTGATATTGTAGTCCCGCCCGCCCTCTGCCGCGCCGTAGCCGACGAAATGCTTGGCGCAGGCCGCTACTTTCCCCGGCGCGGAGTAATCACTCCCCTGGAATCCGCGCACGCGGGCCGCCGCGAAAGCGGAACCCAGGTAAGTATCCTCGCCGGAACCTTCGACCATGCGGCCCCAGCGCGGGTCGCGCGCTATGTCCACCATCGGGGCGAAAGTCCACCTGACGCCGGAAGCCCGCGCTTCGGACGCGGCCACTGCGGCGCCTTCCTCCGCCACGGACGGGTCCCAGCTCGCGGCCTCTCCCAGCGGAACGGGGAAAATGGTTCTGTATCCGTGAATGACATCGAAAGCGAAGAATATGGGTATGCCCAGCCGGCTTTCAAGCGCCGCCTTCTGCAATTCGTTCACGCGCTTTACGCCCCTGACGTTCAGCGTCGAGCCGAGCAGCCCCTTGCGGGCCAGTTCGAAATGTTCCGGACGGGCGTTGCCGTTGGCCTCCCCGTCGGACTGGAAAAGCTGCCCGATTTTCTCCTCCACCGTCATTTTTGACAGCAGCGCGGAGACTTTTTTCTCGATATCGGAAGATGGAGAGGCGGAGCAGACCGCCGACAGCATGAGAAGGGAAGCTGAAAACGCCAAAAATCTTTTCATCGGATACCCCCGTATAAAGTGCAGTACGACACTATTATAGCAACAGAACGCTGACGGGAACAGATTGCATTGCCCTTCCCGCGTTGCTACCATAACAATATCCTTATGAATACACTTAATTTACGCAGTATCATAGCCTGCGCGGCCCTTGCCGCGCTGTTCGCAGTCCAGCCCGGTGTTTCCTTCGCGGAGAAAAAAACAATACAGCCCCCCTCCGGTTCGGAAGGGCTGCCGGAAAACTCCGCCGCGGGCGCGGTAGTCAAATCGGCCCTTGGCGGGAAGACCACCATGGCGAAGGACAAGCCGGTAGCCATAGCCGGGCAGCAGCTCAATAACGGCGCGCTCAAGGCTTCCGACGCTCAGACAAAGGCTTCAAGGCAGAGCCAGAACATAGAGCAGACCATGCAGGCCGCTTTCATGAAGCTGGACAGGGGAGACTGCCAGGGCGCGCTTGAAGACTCCGCCTCCGTAATAGCGATGGACGCCAAGATGGCCGCGGCCCACATAGCGCATGGCGACGCCAATTACTGCCTTAAAAACTACACTGAGGCCGCGAAGGACGCCACCGCCGCACTGGCCATAGAGCCGGAAAATGACAACGCACTGGCGCTGCGCTCAAGAACTTACAAGCAGATGCAGGACTACAAGCGGGCCTACGACGACCTGGCCGCAATAAGAAGCAGACAGCCGGCGGATGCCAGGCTTTGGAACGACACGGCCAGGCTGGCGGAGGCCGCCGGCAACATGACCGCGGCGCAGGAGGAGTATAAAACTGCCGCCACGCTGGACCCCGCGCGGTATGAGCCGGTCCTGCGGGAATTTCAGGAAAGGCTGTCGAAGAAAGCTCCGGCCGCCGGGGCGGCGAAGCCGTTCAGGCAGACGGAGGAAGAGGGAGTGCCCGGCTGGCTTTTGCTGACCGGCGTGGCCTGCGCGGGCATACTGCTGCTCCTGCTTCTGATGGTGGTTATGAAAAAGGCCCTGTCTTAAGCACCGGTTTTCGGCAAATAAAAACGCCGCCCCGCAAAGGGCGGCGTTTTCATTTAAGAACGGCGCGGCTCAGACCCTGCCTACCAGGTCGCGCAGCAGTTCGTCCACGGAAGCGTACCGCTTTTCCGGGTCCGCCTGCAGGCATTTGTTCACTATGTCGTCCATCTCCCTGGGCAGCTCGGGCAGCATCTCGCCCACGGTGCGGTATATCATTTTCTCCTTTTGCAGGTAGAAATTGGGACCGCGGAAGGGCAGCTGACCGGTCAGCATCTCGTAGATTATGACGCCAAGGCTGTATATGTCGCTGCGGGGGTCGAACGTACCCAGTTCCTGTTCCGGCGCCATGTAAGCCAGCGTGCCGGTGGAAGTTCCGGTAAGGCGCAGTATGGTGTCCTTGGCCACGCGCGCGATGCCGAAGTCCGTCAGCTTGACCAGCCCGTCATGGGCGAGCATGATGTTGGACGGTTTCAGGTCGCGATGGATGATATTGTGGTTGTGCGCGTAGGAAAGCCCGTTGCATATCTGCTCGATGACGCGCACGGCCTCGTTGAGCTGCATGCCCTTGCTCTGGACCTCAAGCAGCTGCTCAAGCGACTGCCCGTCTATGAACTCGAAGAAGATGAAGGCCATGTCCTCTTCCTCTATGATTTCATAGACGATGACGATGTTCGGGTGGTTCAGCTGCGCCACAAGGCGCGCCTCGTTGAGGAACTTGGCCACTTCCTTCTTGGAGACGTACAGTTCGTCGCGCATGCGCTTCAGCGCGACCTTGCGGTTCAGGGACTTGTCAAAAACGCTGTAGACTATGCCCATGCCGCCCCGGCCGATTTCGCTTAACAGCTCCATCTTGCCGCCCTTTAGACGGGAGACGCGTATAGCGTCGGCCTGAAGGCGCTCGGTCTTGGAAGCCGCGGCCAGAATGCGCGCGTTTTCCTGCCGGGCCGGCGCCGTGGTCTTTTCA
>CAYPTM010000154.1:0-6158 GCA_964413345.1 uncultured Elusimicrobiales bacterium | reverse complement strand
CGACATAAGACAGTTCCACGCCCATGTTCTTGACATGCGACGGAAGGGCCAGGAATTCCTCCCAGCCTCCCTGCGCGGAATTGAGCATCATCTTGACCTGCGAAACGGTCTGGTAGGAAAGTTCGTTGAGTTCCTCCACGCGGGCTTCCAGCGCGGCCAGGCGGGACGCGGCGTCCGCGCCGCCCTCGTTCTGCCGCACATCCACCTTCCGCTGCATATCGTCCAGCCGGGCCGAGAGCTGGGCGACGGATTCCAGACAGCGGGCCATATCGGCGGACCCGCGCTGCATCGCGGAGGATACCTCGCGGCTGACCGTAAGCCCGATGCCGGAGGCCATCTCGCTGACTTTCGCCACGCGGGCTTCCGCCTCCGCCATCTTGGCGCGGGCGGAGGTTTCGGAAAGAGCGATACGGGATTCCATCTCGGACAGCCTTTCAGTCAGGGAAGATACGGTACGGGCCAGCGTGTCCGCCCGCTGGGATGAGGAATCGAGCCGGGACACCATGTCGGCAGAGACGGAAGATTTAAGCTCGCGCGCGGAAAGCAGAAGCTGTTCGCGCACGCTCTCGGAAAAAGAGGAAAGTTCCCTTCTCATGCCGGCGTCGGCTTCCTCGCGTGCGCGGACCATGCGCGCGTCCAGCTCGTCCATGCGCTTGCGCATGGAGGAAACGGCGCTTTCGAGGCGCTCCGCGGCGGAGGACGAGGAGGCGTTGACCACCTCGGTCTTGAGGGCCTTTACCGTGTCGTCCATCTCGCGCATGAGCATGGAGGAAGAAGCGCGTATGCGCTCCTCCATCCTGCTGGCGAAATTGCGGTTAAGTTCGTCAAACTGCTTGCGGAGAAGGGCGGCGTCCTCGCGGGCCGAATCAAGCACGGCGGCCTTGCCGGAAACTTCCTGAAGCTTGCCGTCGACTTCAAGCCTGAGCTTCTCGGCGCCGGGGCCGAGCGCGTCCGCCACGCGCGAGAGGGCCTCTACTTTGGCCCCGAGGGCGTTAAGCGTCTGGAAAAGACTCTGCTCCATGTTCCCTTTCGCGTAAAGGGCCTTTACCGCCTTGGCAAGCTCTTCTATGCGGGCATCGTTTATGCGGGAGGAATTTTCGAAAAGCCCGGCCAGCCGAACGGCGAGGTCGTTGTCGTGGGAAAGGCGGCTTTCCAGATAGTCCATCTTGCGGTTTATCTCTTCAGCGGCGGGGCCCCCGCCGGCGAGCGGTGTCCGCGCCATGGCTTCCTCCAGGGCGGCTATTTTCCCCAGAAGAGCGGCGTTCGCGCTTTCCAGCTCCGCGACACGGTTTTCCACTGCATAATAGGGGTCGGCGCCGGCGGCTTCGCCGCCCTGCCAAGCTCCAGCGTCTCCCTGCTGCTGTCCGCCGTTATCAGGGAAGTTTGTCTCTGCCGTCATGGAAGCACCCCGCGTCTTTGAAATTGAATGACATGAAATACGGGCAAACCGCCAGCGCCGGAACGCTCGCCCGTATAGAAAATGTTAGCATAAATATTCGTATACGGCACAGGCCGGGAAGGGCTATTTCAGCTTATCGGCAAACGCCCGTATTTTGCCTTCGTAAACGGCGCGGTTCTGGTCTTTCAGGTCCGCGTCCACGAAGCCAGCGAAGGCCCGGGCCGTCTTGCCGGTCAGGACTTCCATTTTTTTCACTATCTTGTCCGGAGCGGTCTTGCCGGACAGCGTGAAGAAAGCCACGGTCCCGAACACGGCCTTGTGCGCGGACAGATACGTCCTTACCGCCGGCGTCATGTTCCACGACCACACCGGCGTGCCGATAACAACCAGCTCGTAATCCGCCGGATTGAATTTGAGCGGCCCCAGCTCCGTAAGCTTCTCGCCAAGGGCGTCCTTGCCCGCCCCCAGATAGCCGGACATGCCTGCCCGGGCCTTTTTATCGATGAGTTCCTCGACATCCGCGCCCAGCAGCAGAGCAAGGTCCTCCGTCACTTTTCTCGTGTGCCCTGTTCTGGAATAAAATACCACCAGCGTGCGGGGCTTCACGGGCATTTTCACCGTGTCGGGAACCGCGGCCGGAGCGGGAACAGCCTCCGCGGCGAAACAGGCGGATGCCCCAAATAACAGCAGGCAGGGAGCGAAAAACTTGAAAATCATGTGCATTCTCCTTTGGCGCCGGCCGGACCGGCCGGGACGCCTCAGTAAAGTATAGCAATACGCGCGGCGGGACAGAGAGGCGGCGCAAAAGCTATAATTATCCTAATTCGCTTCCGCACGGAGGGAAACAATGAGCGCCACAGCGCAGAACACCGCTTTCGAAACCATAATCGGCCTTGAAATACACGTCCAGCTTGCGACGAGGAGCAAGATGTTCTGCTCCTGCCCGACCACCCCTCTTGAAGGCAGGCCCAACACCTCCATGTGCCCGGTATGCACCGGCCAGCCCGGAGTGCTGCCCGTGCTGAACAGGCAGGCGGTGGAACTGGCCCTGCGCGGTGCGCTGGCGCTCAACTGCTCGCTGAACCAGAAATCTATTTTTGCGCGGAAAAACTATTTCTATCCCGACCTGCCCAAGGGCTACCAGATTTCGCAGTACGACAAGCCGCTGGCGGAACACGGTTTCGTGGACATAGAGCCGGAAGATGGCGCGAAGAAACGCATAGGCATCACCCGCGTGCACATGGAGGAGGATGCCGGCAAGCTCCTCCACGCCATAGGCAACGAGGAGCTGAATTTCTCCCTCGTGGACTTCAACCGCTGCGGATTCCCTCTCATCGAGATAGTGTCCGAGCCGGACATGCGCTCCCCCGAGGAGGCGTACCAGTACCTGACCGTCCTCAAATCGATAATGCAGTGGACCGGCGTGTCCACCTGCGACATGGAAAAAGGAGAACTGCGCGTGGACGTGAACATCTCGCTCCGCCCCTTCGGTCAGCAGAAATTCGGCACCAAGGTGGAGATGAAAAACCTCAACTCCTTCAAGGCGGTCAAGGATTCCCTTTACGCGGAAATGAAACGCCAGGCCGCCGCCATTGAGGCCGGGGAAAAGATATCGCAGGAAACCCGTCTCTGGGACGATAAGGCCGGGGAAACCCGCTCCATGCGCTCCAAAGAGGACGCGCACGACTACCGCTATTTCCCGGAACCCGACCTGGTTCCCCTTGCGCCGTCAAAGGAATGGATAGACTCCGTCCGCGCCGCCCTGCCGGAGCTCCCGGCCGTACGAAAGGAACGCTTCACCGCGCAGTATTCCCTCTCCGCCTACGATGCCGGGGTACTGGTCTCCTCGCGCGAACTGGGCGATTATTTCGAGGCGGCGATGAAGGCGGAACAGATACCGGCCAAGCCCGCCGTCAACTGGATGACCACGGAGCTGCTGGGCAGGCTGAACGCCGCGAAGAAGGACATAACCCAGTCCCCGGTAAAACCCCAGCATCTGGCCCAGCTCGTGAAGCTTATCGAAAGCGGGAAGATATCCAACCGCATGGGCAAGGACGTTTTCGAGGAGATGTGGAAGACGGGCAAGGCCCCGGCGGAACTGGCCTCCGGCGGAGGGATGGAGCAGGTGTCAGACACCGCCCAACTTGAGGCATGGGTCAAGGAAGCCGCCGCCGCGCAGCCGAAAGCCGCCGCCGACTACAAGGCGGGGAACGAAAAGGCCGCCGGACCCATAGTCGGCTTTGTGATGAAAAAATCCAGGGGCAAGGCCAACCCGGCTGTCCTCAACGATATAATCAAAAAGGTACTCACGGCATAAGAGGAGAACGCGATGAGCTGCAACTGCAACGGAAAACACGAGCACGAACACGATGAAGAATGCCACTGCGAGGAAGACGGCATGGAACAGGACCCGCTTGGTTCCTGGGCCGAGGCTTTCGAGGAGGCTTATTTCCAGCTTCAGGTGGAAGCCATGAAGAAGCACATAAAGACCCGCCACCAGAATACCATAGACAAGCTTGCGGAAGCGGTCTCGGAATACATGATGGAAGAGACCGAAGACGGACACCAGGAAGAAAGGGACGCGAAGCTGGCGAAGCGCCTTTCCGTAATACTGGAGAAATCCCCGAAAAAATAGTCCGGGAAAACGGATATCAAAGCAAAGCCCCGCCTTTTGGCGGGGCCTTTTTTTGCAGAAAAGAGAAATATTTCAGACCGCCGGCACCGGGGCTTCCGCCATCTTGGGCCCGAACTCGGTATGGGAGGGAAGCCCGCTCGGGCCCACCATGGAAAGAAGTCGCTTGTCGCTTGGATACTTGAGCATGTCCACCGCCTTGACGAATGACACCCAGCGCACTTCTATGATTTCAGCCGGGTCCGGCTTGCCTATCCGGGAGATGGGCTTCATCAGGTACCACTGCACGGCCTTGCGGATGAAACTCCCCTTGAAGGTGAAATAGTATTTAACCCGCAGGAGAGGCGAAACGATCTTGCAGCGGTAGCCGGTCTCCTCGAACACCTCGCGCAGGGCGGCCTGCCGCGCGGATTCGCGCGGCTCGATATGGCCCTTTGGGAAAGTCCAGATTTTCTCATTGCGGAGGTTGCGCGCGCGTATCAGCAGAACGCGCCGCCCGTCAGTGACCACTCCTCCGCAGGAAAATTCGGGGACAAGCATCTCGCCTAGTTCCCCCTCTCGAACGAGATGGCCGCGTTAAACAGCGTCCGCTCGGAAAACGGCTTGCCGAAAAGCTGCATGCCCACCGGCAGGCCTGACGAGGTCCTGCCGCAGTTTAGCGAAAGGCCCGGCACGCCCGCCATGCTGCACGGGATGGTGTATATATCCGACAGGTACATCTGGAGAGGATCGTCCATCTTCTCGCCCAGCTTGAACGCGGGGGTGGGGCAGGCGGGGCCAAGCAGCACATCCGCCTTCTCGAACGCGGAGAAAAAATCCTTCTTCAGCAGCGCGCGTATCTTCTGCGCCTGCGCGTAATAGGCGTCATAATAGCCGGAGCTGAGAGAATAGGTGCCGAGCATGATGCGCCGCTTCACCTCGGAACCGAAACCGCGCCCGCGGCTCTTCATGAAAACTTCGGAAAGGGAAAGGCTCTCGTCTTCCCTGGCGGCGGAATAGCCGTAGCGCATGCCGTCGAAGCGGGCCAGGTTTGAGCTGGCCTCGCTGGAAGCGACTATGTAATAAGCCGCCACGGCGTATTTGGTGTGCGGCAGGGAAACTTCCACCAGTTCCGCGCCCATGGAATGGAATTTTTTAGCCGCGCCGGCCACAAGTTTTTCCACTTCAGGGTCTATGCCGCCGACGAAATATTCCTTCGGCAGGCCGATTTTCAGGCCCTTAACCGAGCCGGAATGCCCTCCGTGATAATCGGTGCCGGGTTTGACGTCCGCGCTGGTGCTGTCCTTGGTGTCGTGCCCGGCCATGGCGGTAAGGGCCAGCGCGCAGTCGCGCGAATCGGCCGCCATGGGACCTATCTGGTCAAGGCTGGAAGCGAACGCCACCAGACCGTAGCGGGACATGAGCCCGTAGGTGGGCTTTATGGCGGAAATACCGCAGAACGACGCGGGCTGGCGCACCGAGCCGCCGGTGTCCGAACCAAGCGCGATCGGCGTCATGCCGGCCGCCACCGCCGCGGCGGAGCCGCCGCTGGAGCCGCCAGGCACGCGGGACAGGTCGTGCGGATTGGCTGTTTTCTTGAAAGCGGAATTTTCGCAGGAGGAGCCCATCGCGAACTCATCCATATTGGCGCGGCCCATGATGACCGCATCCTCCGCGAGAAGGCGTTCCACCGCAGTTGCGCTGTAAGAGGCAATATGCCCCTCAAGGAGTTTTGAAGCGCAGTACACGCGGTGGCCCTTGTACATTATGTTGTCCTTGAGGGCCACGGGCACGCCGGCCAACAGGCCGAGCGGCTTGCCGGACGCGCGTTTGGCGTCTATGTCTTTCGCGCGGGCCAGAGACTCCTCCTCGAAAACCTCGAGGAAGGCGTTTACGTCCTTTTCACGCGCGGCTATGGCGGACAGGGAAGACTTTACAGCTTCCTCCGCGGATATCTTTCCGTTCCTGACCCCTTCGGCTGTCTCAAAAGCTTTCATCATGGCGGCGCCTATTCTATGACCTTGCGTACTTTGACAAAATCGAACTCCCGCATGGGTGCGTTGTCCAGCAGGGATTTGCGGTCCTCGTGGCGGACGGGCACGTCGTCGCGCATGACGTTCTCGGTTCCGAACACGTGGGCCAGCGGCT
>CAYPTM010000153.1:0-6166 GCA_964413345.1 uncultured Elusimicrobiales bacterium | reverse complement strand
CAGCTGCTGCATCCCTTCGCGCCTCACGTCACCGAGGAGCTGTGGGAGCGCGCCGGTTACGGCGGCTTCATTTACGATTCGAAGTGGCCCAAGGCCGACGCCACCCTCCTTTCCGAGGAGGAAGTGGAGATTGGCATACAGGTCAACGGCAAGCTGCGCGGCAGGATTAAAATACCGGCCAGCCTTTCGCAGGAGCAGATGCAGGAGCGCGCCCTTTCCAACGAGGCGGTGCGCAAACATACGGACGGCAAGACCATCGTGAAGGTCATAGCGGTTCCGCGGCGGCTTGTCAGCGTCATAGTGAAGTGACGGCTTTCCGCCGTCGAGGGAGGGTGCTTATGTTCTCAGCCAGGAATTGGGCGGGCCTTGCGGCCGCGGCGCTGTGCGCCGCATGTCTGGCGGCATGCAGCAACGTGCCGGACATGGTATATCGTCCTTACCCGCAGCAGGTGCCGCAGCATATCGGCAAGATAGCCATACGCCCGGTCACCAACAAGACCGAGGTCTTCGGCCTCGAGGACAAGCTCAGCCTTGCCCTTTCTGACGAATTCCTCCGCAACGGGCAGTACAAGATAACCCCGGAAAACGAGGCCGACGGCGTCATTCTTACGGAAATACGCCGCTATATAGTGACGCCCACACAGTACGACGCCGCAATGGTTCCCACCGTGTACAAGATGGATGTTCTTCTGCGCGTGCAGTTCTACGACAAGGCGGCAAACGTCATCCTTTGGGAAGAGCCGGCCCTGCAGGGCACGCAGATATACTCCGCCTCCACCCTTCCCGGCGGCATGACGGAGGACCAAGCCCGGCAGGTGGTCTGGACGCTTCTGACCAAGAACATAGTTACCCGCACCATACAGGGTTTCGGCACGGTTTCCTCCCAGAGCGAGAAGCGCGTGGGCGGCAACGCCCCCGCCCCATCGGTGGGAACGCCTACGAGTCCGGTGGCTCCGGCTGCGTCCGGCAACTGATGCCCAAACTTTCCCCTTCTCAGCTCAGGCAGGAGCTTGGCGATTCCGCCAGGCCCCTGCGCTCCGTCTATCTGCTGGCCGGGGAGGAGGAATTCGGCAAGAGCGAGGCCGTGCGTCTTTTCAGGGGGCGCGTAGGCCCGGACGATTTCAATTTTCAGATGGGCGACGCCGACAAATTCCCCGCGGGGGAAGTGGTGTCATCGGCGTCCACCTCTCCTGTGTTCTCCCCTCTGCGGCTCATCATAGTCCGGCGGGTGGACAAGTATAAAAAGGACGACAGGGAAACTCTCGCGGCCTATATAGCCAATCCGCTCGAGACCACCGCCCTTGTTCTTGTCTCCGACGAAAAGAAAGCCAAGGATGAGGCGCTTCTCGCGGTTTGTGATAAAAGCGGGGCCGCCGTAATAGAATATGCTGCGCTGAAGGAAGAAGAGGCCGAGGGCTGGGTCTCGTCCCGGCTGGCGGAGGAGGGGATACAGGCTTCTCCCGACGCCATCGCCGCGCTTATCGAGTCGGTCGGGCCTGACCTGCAGGCGCTGGATATGGAGCTGGGGAAACTTTCAGCCCGCTTCCATGGCTCGAAGAAAACCATATCCCCGGACGACGTGCTGGATTCCCTCGGTTTTCAGAAGGGGGAGAACCGCTTCGAGCTGGAGAACCTGATTTTTCGGCGGGACGGGAAGGCCGCTGCGCGTCTTCTGGACGCACTGCTCACCTCCGGAGAAGAGCCGGTGGGTGTGTGTTCCATATTCATGACTTTCACCTCCCGGCTGATAAAGGCCAAGCGGTTGGAAGCCGCCGGCATCTCGCCTGAAAAGGCCGCGGGAGAACTGGGGATGCATCCTTATTTTGCCAAGGGCTTCATGCGGTCTGCATCGTCCTTTACTGACCAGAACGGGGCTATGGCCTGTTTCGCCAAGGCTTTGGATACAGACGCGCAGTTGAAGAGTTCCGCCGGAGACCCGGGCGTCACTCTCAGGCATTTATTGTTCTTTATATTGAGCAGGGCCCGCAGGGTTTAGCGCGGTGGGCGCGGCGGGACTGCGTTTTGGCATAAAACACTTTAAGCGCGGCAAACTTGCGTTTACCGCGCTTCGTGTTTTAAAGGTGCAGGCTTACTTGCCGATCTTCGAAACGAGCTTAGACAGGCGGGCTTTCTTGCGGGCAGCCGTTTTCCAGTGAATGACCCCTTTCTTGGCGGCCTTATCCCACTTGGACGCGGCTGTGCCGAGAACATTGAGGGCCTTGTCTTTATCGTTTGCACCCGCCGCAACCGTCACATCTTTAGCGACGGCGCGGATAGTCTTGCGCCAGCCTCTGTTTGCAGAAGCCTTGCGCTCGCTTTGACGATGCGCCTTGATGGCGCCCGTATGTCTTCCAGTCTTGAGTTTTGCCATAATATTGTTAAGGTCCGACGATAAATTCTATCTTTTTATGCCAATGGCGTCAAATGAAATTAAAAAGGCCGGATTTCAGAAGGGAACCGTCTCTTTCGCGGCGGCGGCCCTGCTGTCCCGCGCGCTCGGATTCCTCCGCGACGCCGCGGTAGTCTGGCTCTTCGGGGCGGGCTGGGTTTCCGACGCGTTCTTCGCCGCTTTCCGCGTGGCTAATTTCGTGCGCCGCACAATCGGGGAGGGGGCGCTCAATGCCGCTTTCCTGCCCGCGCTGGCCCGCGAAAAGGAGCGCGGAGGGCGGGGGTTTTTCGGCTCCGCCTTCGCGTGGCTGCTGTGGGCATCCGTTTCTCTGGCCCTTTTGCTGGCCCTGTTCGCGAAACCCGTGGTCCTTTTGACGGCGTTCGGCCTTTCCAACAGGCCGGAGGCGTTTTCCCTCGCGGTCTCCCTCTCCCGCATAATGTGCTGGCAGATTGTGCCCGTGCTGCTTGCTTCGCTTTGCCAGGGGGCGGTCTACTATTATGGGAAGGTATTCGCGGCCGCGGCCGCGCCGGTGCTGTTTTCCGCCTTCGCGATACTCTATCTCGCCGGGGTGAAGCTTTACGGGAATTTATCCCCGTCGGCAGCGGTGAAGGGCCTGGCGGCGGCCGGTCTTGCCGGGGCGGCGGCGGGCCTGTTTATCCTTATAAGGTTGGCTCGCAGTTTTGGCGAGAAACCTTCCCTTCGGCCTTCCCCCTCACCCGAAGCCGTGGCCGCTTTGTGCGCGGCCCTGCCCGCGCTTCTTTGTTCCACCGCCGACCAGATAACCATGTTTACCGACATGATATTTGCCAGCTTCCTCCCTTCCGGTTCCATAACAGCCGTATATAACGCCACCCGCCTGATGCAGTTCCCCCTGGTGCTGGTGGGCGTGTCGTCGGCAACTTCCGCTCTGGCTGCACTGGCCCGAGCCGGAGGCGGGGCAGGAAACGCAAGAGGCATCCTCTCCTCTTCCGTGGGAAGCGCGTTGTTTTTGCTCGTGCCGGCGGCGGCCGGCCTAATGGTTTTCGACCTGGACATCTGCGTCGCCCTGTTCGGCCACGGGCAGTTCAGCATGGACGCTGCCCGCACGACGGCCTCCGCGCTGTTTTACTGCGCCGCGGGCCTTCCGGCTTACGGAGCCTCCAAGATAATGGTAATGGCTTTCTATTCGCTTTCCGACTGGAAAACTCCTTTCCGCCTAATTCTTGTGCAGGTGGCTCTGGACCTGACTCTCGCCATGCTCCTCCTTGGCGGCATGGGCGTGGCGGGGCTTGCGCTTGCCGGGGCGGCAAGCGCGTGGGCGGGTGCGGCGGCGCTGCTGCTGTTTCTGTCCCGGCGCGGCGTTGACGTGTCATCCGAGGTGCTGGCCTCGCTGGCCAGAAGCGTGTTCTGCGCTGGCCTGATGTATGCGCTGTGCCTGTGGCTGAGGATTACGTTCGCGTCCATGTCTTCAATGTTCCTGGTGGCGTTGGCGGCGCCCCTTGGGGCGGCTTTTTATTTCCTTCTGGCGTGGCTGCTGCGCAGTCCTGAACTATACGCGCTTATGGAGAGAAGATGAACAGCCTCGCGGTGCTGCCCCACACTCCCGGCGTATACCTGATGCGCTCCTCGGCAGGGGAGATAATATACGTCGGCAAGGCCAAGGACCTGGCCAAACGCGTCCCGCAGTATTTTTCCAAATCCCGCACGGCGGGCGACCGCAAGATTACCGCGCTTGTCGCCCTTATCCGCAAGATAGATTACATACCCTGCGCCAGCGAGCGGGACGCGCTGGTCCTGGAACGGGATCTTATCGGACGGCTTCAGCCCTTCTTCAACAGCATGTGGAAGGACGGCAAGTCCTACCCGTATATAAAAATATCGTTCGGGGAGGAATTCCCCCGCATAGGCATCGCAAGGCGCAAGGCTGACGACGGCGGCTCCTACTTCGGCCCCTATCCGAAGACAAGCTATGTGCGGAAGCTGCTCGGCTGGCTGTGGAAATCCGGCTTTCTGCCCCTGCGTCCGTGCAAATGGAATTTTTCCAGCTCCAATCCCCTGCCGCAGAAGACCATAAACGCCTGCATATATTTCCATACCGGCCAGTGCCCCGCGCCGTGCGCCGGGCGTATCTCCCCGGCGGCCTACCGCAGGATTGCCCGTCGGGGGGAAGACTTTCTGTCCGGCAAGGCGTACCGCCTGAGGGAAGATTTCGAGAAGAAGATGAAAGCCGCCTCATCCGCCATGGATTACGAGGAGGCCGCCCGTTACCGCGACCTCATGTACGCAATCTCGCACATGGAGGAGCGGGTGAAGGTCAGCCTGTTCCGCGACGAGGAGCTTGCCGGGGCCGTGGAGTCGTCCCGCGCGGCGAGACGGCTGGGCGAGGTTCTCGGCCTGGCCCGCCCGCCGGAGCATATAGAGGCTTTCGACACCTCCAGCCTGTTCGGGCGCGAAGCGGTGGGTTCCATGGTCTGTTTCGTCCACGGGAAGAAGCATCATCCGCATTACCGCAGGTTCAAGATACGTAGCGTCCTGCCGGAAGGGGGAAGCGACGATTTCCTAATGATAAAGGAAATAGTGGCGCGCCGCCTGCTTGCCCTGAAGCGCGAGGGTGGTCCGCTGCCGGACCTTTTCCTTATAGACGGTGGCAAGGGGCAGCTTGCCATGGCCGCGCAGGCCGAGGCCGAGACCGGAGTCCGCGTGCCGCTGGTCTCGCTGGCCAAGCGGGAGGAGGAGCTTTTCGTTCCCGGAAGGAGCGAAAGCATAAGGCTCCCCAAATCCGACCCGGCCCTGCGGTTGCTGATGTTGATTCGTGATGAGACGCATCGCTTTGGAATTTCGTATCATAGGCAGTTGAGAGGGCGCAGGCTGCTTGGCTAGGGCCTGCCCCTTACTTAGAACGGAGGAAAGATGAAACTACTGGTAGCAGCCGTAGCACTGGCGCTTGTGCCATGCCGCGCGGTCTTCGCGGCAACGCAGGCCCCCGCCCCCGCCAAACCCGCTGTTTCCGCAAAAGCCGACGCCGCCCTTGCGGCCCTTGGCGCGACGCGTGAAACAGACCCGAAATATCCGCCCGTCGTGTATGCCAGGCTTAAAAACGGCATGCAGGTGGTGATACTGGAGCGCAAAATGTCGCCCACGGTATCCTTCAACGTTTTCTTCAAGGTCGGCAACGTGGACAATCCCGTCGGGAAGACCGGCCTCGCCCATCTCTTCGAGCACATGATTTTCAAGGGCACCAAAACCATCGGCTCCAAGGATTTCTCCAAAGAGAAACCCCTTATGGACAAGGTGGAGAAAATCGGCCAGGCCATTTACGCCGAACAGCTCAAAGGCCCCGCCGCCGACCAGAAGAAGATAGACGCCATGCGCAAGGACCTCATGGCCGCGGAGGAAGCGTCCGCCAAGTTCATAGAGCGCAACGAATATCAGAAGGTCTTCCAGTCCCTCGGCGCGGTCGGCCTCAACGCCATGACTGCAAACGATTACACCGGCTATGTGCTGTCCCTGCCCGCCAACCAGGTGGAGCGGTGGATGGTGGTGGAGTCCGACCGGTTCCGCAATCCCGTGCTGCGCGAGTTTTACAAGGAGCGCGACGTCGTCCTTGAGGAAATGCGCATGAACGACTCACAGCCGCGCGGCCTGCTGTGGAAGCATCTGCTGGCCTACGGCTTCATGTCTCATCCTTACCGCAATCCCATTATCGGCTGGGAGAGCGATATTTCCCGCCTTACCCGCACGGACGCCGAGGAGTACTTCAAAACCTATTACGGCCCCAACAACGCCACCGACCTCTGG
>CAYPTM010000152.1:0-6170 GCA_964413345.1 uncultured Elusimicrobiales bacterium | reverse complement strand
GCCGGGCACGGAGTTGTTCTCCCCCCGGAGGAAATTGACGACGCTGTCGCAGAAGGGCTGGCCCTTGAGATTGTCGTAATGCGTGCGGGCGAGCTCTTCGCTGACGCGCGTAACTTTTGCCGCGGCCATGTCGAGGCCCGCGGCTTCCAGCCGGTCTATCACAAGTCCGGCCAGGCGTCTTTCCATACCATCCGGTTTTATAAGTATCAGGGTTTTCTCAATAGCCATAGCCTAATATTAGCAATTTCAACGCCGGGGGGCGCAACTGGCGCCTATGGCGTGGGGAGGCGGACATTTTTGTGGTACAATTTATATATATATCTATATGAAGGCAACGCTGCTGCTCCGCGCGGCCGTATTTTTCATGGAGGCATGCCGTTATGGCCAAAGTGCTGCTGGTTGAAGACGAGGAAGATCTCGCAGGCATACTTATCATGGTTTTTGAATCAGCCGGGCATACCGTCATCCACGCGAAGAACGGTCAGGAGGGTCTGACCGCCATCGGGGCGTCGGACGGAGCCACGCCTACGATAATACCTGACGTGGTGGTCACGGACGTGATGATGCCGGTGATGGACGGCTACACCCTGGTCAACCACCTGCTCGAGCTGGATGAAGTGCGCAAGGTCCCCGTGCTGGTGATGACGGCCAGCCATACCAAGGACCTGTTCCAGGCCTCTAACATAAAGGGCTTCATCGAAAAGCCTTTCAACCCCAGCGAACTGCTGAAAGCCGTAAATTCCGTATTAGGAAAATGACATGGAAAACACACTTACCGAGATAATTGCCCGCCGTTACGACGAAGTGCGCCAGCTGCGCACCGAAGGAATAGACCCCTATCCCCCGCGTTTCGACGTTACCCACAATGCGACCGAGGCCAAGGCCTCTCCCGCGGACAGCGCCGTTTCCTGCGCGGGGCGCGTGGTTCAGCTCAGGCTTATGGGCAAGGCCGCTTTCGGCCAGATGCAGGATTATTCCGGCAAAATACAGTTTTACGTCAAGAAGGATTCCGTAGGGGAGCAGGCCTACGACTTTTTCAAGAAGCACGTCCATGTGGGGGATTTTCTCGGCGTGAAGGGCACGATTTTCACCACACATTCCGGCGAGATAACCATTTCCGCCTCGGCTCTTACCCTTCTCTCCAAGTCCATCCGCCCCATGCCGGAGAAGTGGCACGGCCTTACCGACACCGAGGTCCGCTTCCGCAGCCGTCATCTGGACCTTATAGCCAACAAGGACGTCCGCGACATTTTCATAGCCCGTTCCAAGATAGTGCGCGCCATACGCCGCATGCTGGACGACGAGGGATTCCTGGAGGTCGAGACCCCGACCCTTTGCGCCAGCGCCGGAGGGGCTTCCGCCACGCCTTTCGAAACCTACCATAACGCGCTCAAGACCCCGCTGTTCATGCGCATAGCGACGGAGCTGTACCTCAAGCGCCTCATAATCGGCGGCATGGAGCGCGTTTACGAGATAGGCAAGGTGTTCCGTAACGAGGGCATAGACACCCGCCATAATCCTGAATTCACCATGCTGGAGGCCTATCAGGCTTACACGGATTACGAGGGCATGGCTCGCCTGTTCGAATCCATCGTGGAGGCCTGCGCCGCGGAGCTGGGCATAGACTCCGTCGAATACAAGGGCGAGAAGATTTCGCTCAAGCCGCCTTTCCGCCGCCTGTACATGCCGGAGCTCTGGAAGGAGCACGTCGGAGAGGACATACACAACATTCTCAACGGCAAAACCTTCAACCGGCCCGCGCTTATGGCCCTCGCCAAGCGTCTTAACGTGGAGGGAGGGGAGGATACGCCCTCAGCGAAGCTGTTCGAGCGCATTTTCGACGCGAAGATACTGCCTCTTCTGGGCCAGCCCGCGTTCGTCATGGACCATCCCACGGCCATCACTCCGCTTGCCAAATGCAAGCCTGGAGACGAGGCCATAGTGGAGCGTTTCGAGTTCTATTGCGGCATGGAGGAGATATCCAACGCCTATACGGAGCTTAACGACCCCGAAGACCAGATGGGCCGGCTTACCGAGCAGATGCGCCAGAAACTGGCGGAGAAAAACCAGGAAGTCGACGTCATCGACAAGGATTTCGTGGAGGCGATGGAGTCCGGCATGCCTCCGACGGGCGGCATCGGCATCGGCGTGGACCGCATCACCATGCTGCTGACCGGCAAGCCGGCCATAAGGGAAGTCATACTGTTCCCGACGCTCAAGCAGGATGTGAAATCGTCGGAACACGCCGAAGCGGTCTAGCATTCTTCAGCGGCCCCGTTCAGACAAGAACGGGGCCGCAGTGTCTTTCACGGAGCGGACATAGATGAAATTTCAGTTTTTTGTTGCGGCCAGGTATCTCCTTTCCAGACGGAAAGGCCTGTTCGCGCTCATTACCACGGTCATAGGCGTGGCGGGCGTTTCCGTCGGCGTAGCCGCGCTGCTTACCACCCTTTCCGTGATGAACGGCTTCCAGAGCGATATACAGAAACGCATAGTGGGAGCCCAGTCCCATGTGGCCATCTTCGGCGGCATGGACAGGCCGGGCTACGCCAAAGTGGAAAAGGATGTGCTGGCCCTGCCGGAGGTTGAGGCTGTCGCGCCGGTGGCTTTCGGCCAGGCCATCCTGGCGTTCCGCGAGCGTTCCATCGGCCTTATGCTCAAGGGGCTTGACGTGGAAAAGGAGGCACGGGTCAACACGCTTTCCTCTTCCATAACCAAAGGCGGCTGGAAGTCCTTCGTCCGTCCGGGCGAGCAGGAGGCGCCTCCTCCGATAGTGCTGGGGGCCGAGCTGGCCTCCAATATGGGGCTTTTCATAGGGGACGATGTCGTACTCATTTCCCCCAAGTCCGTGGCATCCGCCATAGGCATAATGCCGAAGATGCGCAAGTTCCGCGTGTCCGGCTTCATCCGCACCGGCTATTACGAATTCGACAACAGCATGGCCTATCTCCATCTGGACGAGGCCTCCAATTTCCTCAGTCTTAATGGGGACGTTACTGGCATGGAGATAAAGCTGAAGGACATCAACAAGGCGGAAAAGACCGCCCAGAAGATAAAGACCATAGCGCCGTTCCCCAGCGTGGTCCGCACCTTCGCCCAGATGAACCGCACTCTTTACGCCGCCCTGAAGCTGGAAAAGTTCGTCATGTTCCTAATACTGATTCTCATCGTGCTGGTGGCGGCGCTGAATATCGCTTCCAACCTGATACTTATGGGTACGGAAAAGCTGCGCGATATCGGCCTTTACCGCGCTATGGGCGCCACCGCGGCCCATATAAGGGGGGTCTTCTTCTGCGAGGGATTTCTTATAGCGACAAGCGGCATAGTCATCGGCCTCGCTCTTGGATTCACTCTTTGCTGGGCCATAGCCACGTTCAATTTCGTGGAACTGCCTGGCGATATATACTACGTCACGAAAGTTCCGGTGGACATACGTCTGTCCGACGTGCTGCTGATAATAGGCGGCAGCTATCTCATGTGCTTTATCGCCACGCTTTACCCGGCGGCGAGGGCGTCCTCCGTAAGCCCAGTGGACGCGATACGCTATGGATAATACCGTCCTTGAGCTGCGCGAAATCAAAAAATACTACGCTGACGCGAAGGGCGAGCTGAAGGTGCTCGAGAACATCAGCCTGAAAATCGGGGCGGGCGAATTCGTGGTTCTGCTTGGCCACAGCGGATGCGGAAAGTCCACACTGCTTAACGTCGCCGGACTGCTGGACCGGCCCACTGCCGGGCAGGTGTTTGTCAGGGGCGCGGAAGCCACCGCCATGCCGGAAAGCGGGCAGGCCGCGCTCCGCATGAGGAAGATAGGTTTCGTCTTCCAGTTCGATTCCATGCTCTCTGAATTTTCCCTGGCCGAAAATGTGGACATGCCCGCGCTTATAAGCGGCGCGCCGGATATCGAGTTTTCAAAAACGCTTCTGGCCCGCTTCGGACTGCTTGAGCTGGCGCATAAACTGCCGGCCACCCTCTCAGGCGGGGAAAAGCAGCGCGGCGCGCTGGCCCGCGCCATGCGCAATAAGCCGGAAATACTTCTCGCGGACGAGCCGACCGGCAACCTGGACGACGCCAACGCCGGACTGGTGTTCGGCGATCTGAAACGTCTCTCGCGCGAGGGAACCGCCGTTTTGATGGTGACGCACAATACCGAGGCCGCCGCTTACGCGGACAGGGTTCTGCGGCTGGCCCATGGCGTTCTGTCCGACGCCACGTCCGAATTTCACTGACAGGCCGTGCCCGGAGGCAACCTGATGAAAGTTTACATCGATGGCGAGTTCAAGGAAAAATCAGATGCGGTGATATCCGTTTTCGACCACGGGTTCCTGTACGGGGACGGAGTGTTCGAGGGCATACGCGCCTACGGCGGCCGCGTGTTCATGCTGGAGGAGCATGTCAGCCGGCTGTTCGCCTCCATGAACGCCATAGCCATAGAGCCCCAGTGGACGCGCGAGCAGGTTTCCGAGCTGGTGCTGGAATCCCTCCGGGTCAACAATCTCCAGGACGCGTATATCCGCCTTGTCGTGTCCCGCGGTTTCGGCGACCTGGGGCTGGACATGCGCAAGTGCCCCAGGCCTTCCATCGTCATCATCGCCGACAAGATACAGCTTTATCCCGAGGAGTATTACAGCAAGGGGCTGTCCGTCGCTACTGTTTCCATAAGGCGGCCCATGCCGGACATGCTCAATCCGAACGTGAAGTCCCTCAACTATCTCAACAACATCATGGCCCGGGCCGAGGCCGCTCGGCAGGGCGCTCAGGAAGCTCTGCTGCTTAACGCCAACGGCTATGTGTCCGAATGCTCCGGCGACAACATCTTCTACATAAAGGACGGCAGGGCATATACTCCCCCGGTCTACGCGGGCATACTGGAAGGAATAACCCGCAACGCCGTCATCCGCCTTCTGTCCGAACGCATGGGCATCAGGGTGGAGGAGACGCTTTTCACCACCTTCCAGCTTTTCTCCGCCGACGAAGCCTTCCTTACCGGCACCGGCGCGGAGGTCATAGCCGTCACTAAGCTTGACGGGCGGCCCATCGGCGGAGGAAAGAGCGGTCCGCTCACCACGAAACTGGTGGACGTTTTCCGCTCCTACGCCCGCGAAAACGGCGTTCCGGTCCGGCAGGACGCGAAGGTCTAGCCCCATGCTCTGCAGCGCCTGCCGAAAGAAAGAGGCCGTCTTCTCTGTGAAGACGGTGGTGCGCCGCAGGCTTGTGGAGCTTAAGCTTTGCGCCGACTGCCTCCATCGCAAGGAGGCGGAGCTCGGGCTCGACGAAGGCGCCCTTTCGTTTTACGCCGAACCGCTGGGACAGGCCGTATTTGAAAGCGGCATACTGCCGCGCGAGCCTGTCGGCCTGAAGTGCCCGGCATGCGGGCTGGCCTATGCCGAATTCCGCGCGTCCGGTGTGCTCGGCTGCCCCTCCTGCTATCAGGCGTTCCGTCCGCAGCTTAAATACCTTTTCCGTTTTTCGCAGGGCGCGGAGGGCCGCGCCGGAAGGCGCTATACCTCCTCCGCGTCCAACACGAGGCTCCGTTATTCCGTGATGGGCCGGCAGGAGCGCGAGGCTGAAATTAAGAAAGCCGTCGCGGCCGAGGATTTCGAGAAGGCCGCCCTCATTCGCGGCAGCCGCCGCAGGAAGAAAAAGTGAAGATAAAGGAACTTTTGAAAAGGGACATTCCGCTTTCTTTCCCTTCCGGGAAGGACGCGGATGTGGTCCTGCGCACATCCGCTGGGTTTTACCGGAACCTGGCCGGCTTCCCTTTCCCTTCACTCGCGAACCGGGCCGACAGGGCCCTCCTTCGCAAGATGCTTGTCAAAGGTCTTGCGGGCGTGGCCACATTCAGGGATGCCGTCGAATATTCCCTGTCCGGCGCGGGCGCGGCGGAGATGCGTTTCGCCGGGGAACTCGGCCTGAGCATGCCTTTTTCCCATTCCTCGCTGGAGGAGGCTTCACTGCTTGTCCCGGCTGACACGGGCATTGTCGCCGGAGTGAACATGGACGAGGCCCTTTTTTTCCGTGTCACGCGGGAGGGTTTTTCCGTTTCTCCGACGCTGGATGAGGCTTCCAATCTTGACGACGGCATAGGGCAGGCAATGGAATACGCCTGGGACGAGGAGCTTGGTTTCCTGTGCGCCCGACCGGCCCGGGCGGGAACGGGGCTTGAGGCC
>CAYPTM010000151.1:0-6176 GCA_964413345.1 uncultured Elusimicrobiales bacterium | reverse complement strand
CTGGTCATACATATGGGCAGGATGGAGCGCCGCGTCCACCAGCGCGTCAAAGCCAAGTGCGGAAGGGTTCAGGAACGGAATGGCCAGAAATGCTAGCGAAACGAGCGCGTATGCGGCCGCGGAATAAATCATGGTGCGTCTGTATTCCGCTATCGAAAACAGGGCCAGAAAAGCCGGAAGAAGGACAGGTTTCGAAAACACCGTCAGGAGCAGCCCGGCGGCAAGCAGCGGCCTTATGCCGAATGGCTTGTGAGTTTCCCCGCCCCGGGCAAAATCGAGCAGATCCGCCGCTATGAGCGCTACGGCAAGGACGGTGAAAACGTGCATCTGTCCGTTCCACAGCATGAGATACGCGGCGGTGGAGCAGAACATGAAGAAGTAGGAAAGCTGTTTCAGGAGAGGGGTGCCGGCGCGCAGGGCCATCATCCTGCCGGACAGCCACAGCAGTCCGCAGGAGAACGCCGCGAACACGCCGAACGCCGTCCATGGGCTGAACAGAGAAAGCCACGAGCCCGCCAGCACCGACAGGGCCGGATGATAGGGATACCATGTGGCCCATGGGCCGTAGGCGCACTCTTTGGTCAGGTAGATGCTATGGCCGTGAATCAGGTTTATGAACGCCCTTGGCACGGAGAAGAAATCAAAGCCTTCCCGTCCGTGCCATGTGGTTATGACAAGCCTGTCCAGCCAGCCGGTGTACAGTGAAACCGCCATCAGCGCCACCCATGCGCCTATGGCGTAGGGCAGCCAGCGCGCCGCTTTTCTGCAGAGGGGGGAATCGGTTTCCTTTATGTCCATGACAGGCCTCAGCCGCGCCTGGCCCTTATGCTCTTTATTATGATTTCGAAAGAGAGATACAGCACCGCCGCGTGCATCAAGACTATCGGCAGCACGCGGAACGGCCGCATCAGGGGAAGAATGTATTCGTAAGGCTTGTGCCCCAGCCAGACGACGACGAACCTGTCCGGCTGCTGGGCGAAAAGGTGCGTGTGATGCCCGAAAGCCGGATTGCGGAAGAAATAATAGGGCGTGGGAAGCATTATTATTATCGCGCAGAGGCAGTATACGGCAGCCGCGGTTTTGCTGAAGGCGGGGCCGTCGCGGTAAATAAGGAGCAGCATTGCGGGCACGGTGGCCAGCGCGGTTATGTAATGGTACTCATAAACCCGGCTGTAGCTGACGAAGAAAGCGGTAAGCGCGGTAAGCAGCAGGAAGAACGCGCCCAGCGCCCGTTCCCGTTCGCCCTTTACCGCGAAATTGAGCAGGGAGCCCGCGCCAAGGAGCAGCAGCGGCAGGCGTGCCGCGTTTTTCATCAGGCCGGGCCACATGTTCATGAACATGCTTTGCAGGGAGAAAAACTCGAAACTGGCGTTGTCCATGCCGGAAGAAATGTCGCGCAGGTTTATCCAATGTATGGCGTTGTCGTGCACGTACATGTCCTTGTAGGAGACAAGCATCATGTCCGGCGTCCGCGTTCCGGCGAACATGTGTTCGGGGTAAAGCAGGACGTCCACGATGGCATCCAGCCCTATTGCCTTCGGGTTCAGGAACGGGACAGCTATGAACGCGACGGAAACGGCGGTGTATAAGAGCCCGCAGTATATCATCGTCTTCCGGTAGCGCGCCACTGAAAAGAGGGCCAGCAGGGCCGGGACAAGCACGGGTTTTGTCAGCAGGGACAGCAGAAGTCCGCCGGCAAGCAGCGGCCTCAGGCCGCGCCAGTCGCCATTTTCTCCGCCGTTGATGAGGTCGAGCAGGTCCGCCGCCACCATGGCCACCGCGACAACCACGAAAACGTGCATCTGTCCGTTCCACAGCATGAGATACGCGGCGGTGGAGCAGAACATGAAGAAGTAGCTGAGCTGCTTAAGAAGAGGGTTCTCCGTGCGGACGGCGAACAGTCTGCCGGAAAACCACAGCAGGCAGCAGGAGAACGCCACGAAGACGCCGAAGCTTGTCCACGGGGAGAAGAGCGACAGCCACGACCCCGCCAGCACGGAAAGGGCCGGGTGATATGGATACCAGGTCGCCCATGGTCCGTAATTGCAGGCGCGCGTGAAATAGATGCTTTCCCCATGAATGAGGTTTATGAAGGAGCGCGGTATGGAGAAAAAGTCGAAGCCTTCACGCCCGTGCCATGTGGTGGGGATGAGGGTGTTAAGGAAGCCTGTGTAAAGCGAGATGGCCATCACGGCCACCCATGCCGCCGTAATCCACGGCAGATATTTTGCCAGTTTCAGATGGAAAGGGCTGTCCGGCTCCCTCAGGTCCATCTGTCCCCCGCCAGTATCAGGCCTGCCGCCTGCGTGAGCCCGGCGCACTCAAAATCGGCCCGTCTTTCCTTTATCCTGGGCGATTTTATCGCTATGGTGCGCAGGCCGGCGTTGCGGCCGCATTCTATGTCCCTGTCAGAGTCCCCTATGAACCACGAGCTCTTGAGGTCGATGTTCCAGTCGCGCGCGGCGGCTGCTATCATTCCCGTGCGCGGCTTGCGGCAGTCGCAGTCGGTTTTGTATGCGGGGTTTTCGCCCGGGAAGCCTTTGTCCGGATGATGGGGGCAGTAATAGACCGCGTCCACGCGGGCTCCTTCGCGGCCAAGCAGCGTGTCCATCTTGGCGAATATTTTCCCGAGCCCTTCTTCCGTAAGCTGGCCCCGGGCTATCACCGGCTGGTTTGTGGCCACTATGGCGAGATAGTCGCTGGCGTTCAGCAGTTTTATGCCCTGCGCCGCGCCGGGCAACAGGCGGAAATCCTCTATATTGTAAAGGTGGCCCACTTCCTCGTTTATCACGCCGTCCCTGTCCAGGAACACGGCGGGGCGGGAAGTCTGCCTGTTCAGGCGGGCAATCTTGCCGGACATAAGGTCGCGTTCCGCCTCTTTCACCCTTTCAGGCGTTCCCACATCCTTTACGTATTCGGACGTGACATATGCGCGTACGTTCATTTCCCCGGCCAGCCCTGGCAGCACATCCCTGCCGAAATCGGCCTTGCCCTTCGGGAAGGCGGCTATGGCGCTTTTCTTCGCCACATAAATGCCGGCGTTGACCATGTTGCGCAGCCATTCATCCGGCGCGTGCGGCTTTGGGTAGACCTTTGTCACCCTGCCGTCCTTTGAAAGGGCCAGCAGGTCGCTGTCGTGGGGATGGTCGTTGGGGTGGGCGCAGACGGTTATGTCCGCGCCGGACTGCTGGTGCACCCGCACGAAGCGGGAGAGGTCCATGTCGAACATGACGTCGCCGTAAAGCACAAGCGTGTGCTCCGCCAGCGAACTCTGCATGTCGTAGAGCGCGCCGGTGGTGCCCAGCGGGACAATCTCTTCGTAATAGGTTATGCGGAGGCCCATGTCGTCGCCGTCGCCTATGCGGCGGCGTATGGCCTCGCCAAGATGGTGTATGACTATGGTCACGTCGCGCAGGCCGTAGCGCCTGAGCACGTTCAACTGGTGCTTGAGTATCGGTTCGCTGTTTATAGGGACGAGCGGTTTCGGCAGGCCCTTTGAAATTTCGGCCAGCCGCGTGCCCTTGCCCCCGGCAAGTATTACCGCCCTGACGTTCTGCATCCCATTATCGCCTTTACCGCCAGTTTCACCGATTCGGTGGAGGTCCTGTTCCCGCCCTTCCAGCCCAGCTTTCTAAGGCGTGAACAGTCGAATTCATAGCGCGGAACGTCGCCCTTCCAGCCGCGAGTTCCGCCGGTAAACTCGTATTTTACATTCTCAAGCCCCATTCCGGCGCAGATTATATCGGCAATCTCCCTGACGGAAGTGAGGCCCTTGGGGCAGGTGTTATAGCGCTGGAGCGGGCCCTTCGCTTTTTTTTGGACGAAAAGTATGGCGTCCACAAGGTCCTTCACGTACATGTACGGCTTGGTCTGCCTGCCGTCGCCGAGTATCGTAAGCTTGCGGGGATTTTTGTCCAGCTTGCGCATGAAATCGTAGATGACGCCGTGGGTGCAGCGTTCGCCTATAACGTTCGGGAAGCGGACCACGCGGGCCCTGACCCCGTAGAGCGAGACGTAGGCCGAGATGAACGCCTCCGAGGAAAGCTTTGCCGCGCCGTAGAGCGAGACAGGGGCCAGCGGGCCGCTGTCTTCCGCCAGCTTGCCGCCCAGTTCCCCGTAAACCGCAGATGTGGAGGCGAAAACCAGTTCCGGTATGGCGGAGAGGCGTGCGCATTCAAGCACGGAGGCCGTGGTCATGAATGTCCGGCGCAGGTCGGTGGACGGGTCCTTCGTGCCCAGGCCGATATCGGAGTTCGCGGCCAGGTGGAATATGACGTCAAAACGGCCGCGTTTGCAGACGGCAAGCAGTTTTTTCGTGTCGCAGACGTCTATTTTCACGAAAGAAAAGCGGCGGTTGCTGCGAAGATGGGCGATGTTTCCCGGCCTGCCGAGGCTGAGGTCGTCGGCGGCTGTGACGTCATGCCCCTTGGCGAGCAGGGCGTCAGCCAGATGGCTGCCTATGAATCCTGCCCCGCCGGTTATGAGCGCTTTCATAGTTCCGACGGGCTTATGCCCAGGTTGAAGCGGTAGTTAAATATGCATTTCAGATATGCCTTGCCGCTGCGCCATTTGTTGAGCGTCACCTCGCCTATCCTTATGCGGTATGGGATGTCCACTTCGCGGTGTTTGAAGCCGGCTCTGCAGGAGCGCACTATTATCTCGCAGGGCAGTGCGTAATTGGTTTCAAAGCGGACCTTTTCCGCCACTTCCTTCTTTATGCAGAACATGCCGGTGCTGACGTCATGCGCCTTGATTCCATAGAGCATCCTCACCAGAAACGCGAACATCCAGTTGCCGAATTTGTTCATCAGGGGCATTTCCTTGCCGAGCCCCTTGTGCAGGCGGTTGCAGGAAATGATGTCCAGCTTTTCCTCGTCGAGCATTTTTACCAGGCGGGGTATGTATTCCATCGGATAGGTGTTGTCGCAGTCCGAGGTTATCACTATCGGGTTCGAGGCCGCCTCTATGGCGGCGCGCAGGGCCAGCCCGTGTCCGCGCGGGGGCTGGACCAGGACTTTCGCGCCCTTTTCGCGCGCTATCTCGGGCGTGCGGTCTTTCGAGCTGTCCACCAGCACTATCTCGCAGTCGAAGTCGGCGGCGCTCTTTTTGATGTTGTCTATCATGGGGCCGACCGCCCCTTCCTCGTTCATGCTCGGCATCACTACGGATATTTTTATCTTTTCAGGCATTGTCGTTAAGTTCCGTTGTAAGTTTCAGCGCGCGTGCCACGACCGCGTCGGTGTTGAGATATTCGAACTCGGCGAAGCGCCCGCAGGAGTACACCCCCTGTTCCCTGAGCAGCGCCAGCGCCGCGTTCGTGTTGAGTCTGTGTTCCAGATCGTATATTACATACGCGTAAGGCGCGGTGCGTATGTCCGAGAAGATTATCCCGTCCCTGTCCGCGAAGCCGAGGCGGATGAAGTCTTCCTCCGTCTTGCGGAGCACGGTTTCCGCCGGTACGTCGGCCAGCGCGCTGCCCGGGCGGAAGGTTATCTCCGCCATCACGGTGTCGCCCGTTTCCGGAGCGTAGGCCGGGCCCAGGAAGGCCGGCCTGGAAAGGCGGTGGAAAATGGTGTTCCTGTCCGCGAAATACAGCGCATAATTGTCGCCCAGCCTGTTTTCCTTTACGTGCAGCATGGCTATGTGTATGCTGTTGCAAAGCAGCTTGTCCGTCATGGCCTTTGGCAGGACGGGGTAGATTTTTGAAAGCTCGTGTATGGGTATGGTGGAAATGACGCGGTCCGCCTCGAACGCGCCGGACGCTGTCTCCGCTATCCAGACCTTGCCGTTTTTGCGCAGCGACAGCGCCCTGGCCCCGGTTTGAATCCTCACCTTTTCGCCGCAGCGTCCGATGAGGCCGCCAATAAGCGCGGCCATGCCGCCGGTCCTGGGGTAGTTGAAATAAAGCTGGTGCAGGTAGCCTTCCGTTTCCTCTCCCCTGGCGGAACGGATGATGTCCTCTTCAGGCGGCCGGGGTATGCGCTCAACCATCTGCGTGTCCATGAAGCTGGGGTCCAGTTTCCATATCTTCTCGTTATAGGGCTGAAGATAGGTGCGGGTTATGCCTTCCCCGAATGTTTTGAGGAAGAACTGGAGCATGTTTTCCGCCGGGTAGGCGGCATAGGGGTTTTTGAGGAATTCGGACAGGCAATAGTCCCGCTCTTCCGGCTCCAGCG
>CAYPTM010000150.1:0-6213 GCA_964413345.1 uncultured Elusimicrobiales bacterium | reverse complement strand
CTCGATACAGGTTTACCCTGTATAACGGTTTAGCAAACCGCCGCCTTCAGCCTCTCGGCCACCTCTCCGCTTTGTGTCCGCAGCCTGCGCGAACAGCTAAGCTATTATATCATTTGCTGCCTTTTCACGCCACTAGAACCGAAATTCTACTCCAGAATCACGCCGGAGCCTGACCAGAAATTATCGTCCAGCTTCAGCCGCTTTTCCGGTGCCAACCGCCGCCCCGTGTTTTCCAGGCTGAGCAACACTTCCGGCATGGCCTCCGCCGGAATCCATATGGAAATCCTGCCCAGTGTGCGTACCGCCTCCCTTTTCCCGCCCGTGCGCATTATCCCGTTGTCCGGTCCTCCCGAACCGTCCTTGCCGAAAGACGCCGTATCGTCAAACGTCAGCTCCTTCGCCGACGCCAGCAGTTCCCTGATTTTCTCAAGCCTCGCCACGCTGCTTGACGAGGGCTTTTGCCTGACAGTTTGTGCGAGTATGTAATGGTTGGTATGCGCCATTATGCCGGTGGTTGATACTTCAACCGAAACGCCGGAGGTGGATATCTCCACCGCCGCAATGCCGGTTTTATCGGCCAGAAGAAGAAAGACGGGATGGAGACGGCCCAGGCTCGCCCTGTCCGCAAGCGCGGATTTTACGTCCGGGAAATTTTGGAGCAGGTGTCTGACCGCGCCTTTTTCCCCCTTAAGACGGATCTCGCGGGGGATACTTCCCGCCGTGGCCGCGACCACCGCCAACCCCTTCTCGTTTATTCCGGCGCGCGGGCTTGTCCCGTCCTCATCCCCGCCGGACATCGACAGGTATGTGAAGCCTTTTTGAGGATGAATTATTTCGAAAAATGTCTTCTGGTCCGGTTTCTGGTCCCGGTTTTTTGAGATTAGAGTCCCCCCGCCTTTTACACGTCCGCCCGCCGCAGCCCACAGTGTGCAGGCGACGGCGGGCGGTTCACAGAAGATGCAAAGCGCAAGCGCGGATAATATAGCAGGCAGGTGTTTCCGAATCATGAAGCCTGGCCTCCGCGTCTTTGGGGAATCAGGAAGCTTTCTGCGTCCGGGCCTTGTCTATGCCAAGGTAGAACAGTGTTTCCACGCAGGATTGTGCCGCCGCCGCTATCAGAACGGCCAGATAACGCCATTCAAGCCGTATGCCAAGCACCAACGCAATCCAGAGGAAAACCACTATCCCGGCCATTTTGACGCCCAGGCCCCATATGCCGTACCAGCCGCGTTTGCCGCCCCGGCCGAAGCCGTTGGCGCGCAGCCAGTCAATCGGATAGGAAGCCGCTGCCGCCACGGCGGTGGCCACGGCCATTGAGGCGCCGGGCCCCGCGTCGAACTTCGCGGCGATATAGAGAGCGATGCTTGCGCCCAGAAAGGCCAGCCCGCGCGCAGTATGGTCAGGAAGGCCATGGTGTTGAAGCCGCCGATGGGCGAAAGCTCGTAAAGCGCCTGCGCGAACTGGGCGGCCACGCGGCTGTCCAGCTTGCTTTCCCCCACCTCGCGCTTGCGGAAGGTGAAGGGCACTTCCTCCACCTTTGCCTCTTTGGGCAGGCGGCAGGCTATGTCCATCAGAATCTTGAAGCCTTTCGGCTGCAGTTTCGGCAGAACGTTATAGAAAGCGGCGCGGTCTATAAGGAAAAAACCGCTCATCAGGTCTTTTATGTCGCGCCCGATGATTATGGCGGCGGTTTTGTTGCCGGTGCGGCTCATGGCCTTGCGGACGGCGTTCCATTTGCCCAGGCCGCCGCCGTCAACGTAGCGGGAGCCTATGGCCAGCGTCACGCCGCGCTGCTGCGCGGCTTCCAGCATTTTGGGCAGGATGCTTTCGTCGTGCTGAAGGTCCGCGTCCATCACCGCCAGATATTTCCCGGAGGCGGAACGGAAGCCTTCTATCACCGCGGGGTAGAGCCCCCTGTTTTCGGTGCGGCGGATGACTTTGACGGTCGGGTCGCCTTCAAAGGCTTTCGCGGCGGCTTCCCATGTCTTGTCCGGGGAGTCGTCGTCCGCGACTACTATCTCGTGGCTTATGCCGGCCAGCGCCGTTTTGGCGCGGCGTATGGCGTTTTCAATGTTGCCGGCTTCGTTGTACGTCGGCAGTATAAGGGAAATCGTTATCTCCTGCATGATTCAAGGATACCCAAATTGGAAGCGCGCGGCAACTTCCGTTATCAGGGCAATCCAAATTTTGTAATCTCAAGGAAAGCTCTTTTCCCCCGCCAACAGGCGGGGCAGGGCGGGTTTTCCGCTCCATAATTCGGGGGTCTCATGACTTCTCTTCTGGTAATATTCGCAGTACTTATAGTGATTTATTACTCCGTCGTCATAGTGGGCGGTACGCAGATTGCCGTGCTGGAACGGCGGTGGCTGGGCCGCAAGATGGCGGAGGGGCGCGTCGTCGCCTATGCGGAGGAGGTCGGCATTCAGGCCCGCATCCTTCAGCCCGGGCTTCATTTCGTGCTGCCCTTCATTTACCGCGTCGAAAAGCACCCCATGATAAGCATAGGGGAAAACGAGGTCGGCATAGTGGAGTCCATCGACGGACAGCCGGTGGCCCCGGGCCGCATCTTCGCCCGCGTGGTGGACGGACACCAGCTCTTTCAGGATGGAGAGTCCTTCCTCCGTAACAATGGCGAAAAAGGCCCCCAGATAGAGATTCTCCCTCCCGGCCTCTACAGGATAAACCCTTACCTGTTCCGCGTGGAGCGCGTGCCGCTCATGCAGATACCCAATTCCGCCATCGGCATCGTGGTGGCGACGGACGGCCAGCCCATGGATTCCGGCCGCCTGCTCGGTAAAAAAGTAGAGGGGCACAACAATTTCCAGAATGGCCGCTCCTTCCTGGAGAAGGGCGGGCAGAAGGGCCCGCAGATAGACATACTGCTGCCCGGCTCCTACCGCATCAACCGCAAGCTTTTCCACATAGACGTGCGCGAGGCCACCATAATACCGGCCACCAAGGTGGGCCTTGTCACCGCCAAGGACGGCGAGACACTCCCCCCCGGCGAATACGTAGCCCGCACCGTGGCGAACACGGAGGCTTTCCAGAACGCCTCCGCCTTCCTGGCCAACGGCGGACAGCGCGGCCCGCAGTTCGACTTCCTCCGCCCCGGCACCTATTACGTCAACCCCCTGATGTTCGACATCACCTCCAGCGACGTGCTGCAGGTTCAGCGCGGCGAAGTGGCGGTCATAGTCTCCAACGTCGGCAAGGACCTCGCCAAAACAGCCGAAGCCACTCAAAGCCGGCCGGAGCAGGGCAAGACTTCGGCAATGGGAAGCGAGGAGCGCCTGAAGGCCGGCGTGGAGCAGTATGTGGTGGAATCGGGCTACAGGGGCATACAGAGGGAAGTTCTTGGCCCCGGCACCTACTACATCAACAAATGGGCCTTCACCCCGCACATCATACCCACGGTCAACATAACGATAGACTGGGCCGCGCAGGTGAAGTCGGAGCAGGAAATACCGGTAGTCTTTGACCCTCTTGCCATAGTTTCAAAGGACGGCTTCGAGATGACTGTCGAGGTCAAGGTCATCATCCGCGTGCTGCCGCAGCAGGCTCCGCACATGGTCGCCCGCATCGGTACCATACAGAACCTGATAGAGGCTGTCATACATCCGCTGATAGACAGCTCCTTCCGCAATCAGGCCTCCTCAACGGAAGCAATGCTCTTCATGCAGGACCGCCACGAGCAGCAGAAGAAGGCCGAGGAGCATGTAAAGGATGAGCTTGCCCGCTATTACGTAGAGTGCGTCAGCGTCCTCATCTGCCAGATAAAGCTGCCGGAACGCCTCATGCAGACGCTTACCAGCAAGGTCGTCGCCATACAGCAGAAGTCCATGTTCGACGCGCAGCAGGAGGCCGAAGGCCGCCGCAAGGAAATGGAGAAGACCAAGGCGCAGGCGGACCTCCAGCCCAATCTGGTAAAGGCCGAAATAGACGTGCAGATTGCCAACCAGAAAAAGCAGGAGTCCGTCATCCTGGCTGAAGGACAGGGGCAGTCCACCAAGCTCCAGCAGGAAGGCATCGCGGCCGGCGTGCAGGCCGTGGGCCGCGCGGAAGGCGAGAAGATTCTGGCCATAGGAGGCGCAACCGCCGAAGCATACACCCGGCAGGTGGCCGCTCTTGGGCAGATGCCTCTGGCTATGGTGGAGATAATGAAGCAGATATCCGGCGGACACGTTAAGATTACGCCGGACATACAGGTTTCGGGCGAGCAGGGAGGCAAGGACAGCGGCAGCGTGGGCGGTGTGCTGGCGGCGTTCATGGCAAGCATGATGGCCCAGAATATGAAGGGAGGCGGGCAGCAGGTTCCTCCAGCCAAGTAGTCTGCATCAGACTTGTAGTGCAGGGCCCCTTCCAAGGAAGGGGCCCTTTTTGTTTCAGGCGACGTTGCCTGATTACAAAAAATGTAACTAAACGCCTCTTTGCACAATCAGTTTCGTATAGACTCAACACCCCTTCTCTTTCGTGGGACCATTGCCTCATGTGGCGTCCGTCGTTGTTTGCTAGTCTAGTAATGAAGGGCAACAACGGGAGCTTCCCCTTTCCGTATTGCCTTTAAGTGTGAGTGAATGAGTGTGATAAGTGAAGTGTGGAAAAACCCGCCTGCAAAGGCGGGTTTTTCTTTTAATCCGGCTGACAAGTAGCCTACTGGCACACACTGTTTGCAGAGACAGAAGATGTGCTGCCTGTGATTGTCACAGTTGAATGGTGTGTGCCTGTTGATTTTGTGCAACAAGGTGATTGCTTTGGTCTGTCATACAAGGAACTACCATCGTCTATTGAGATTTCACCGTTTTATATTCGTCCCAAAATACGTTCAATATCCTGTGCAATCTTTTTAATCACCTCACGATGATGAGGGTTAATACTTCTAACACCAGTTCCTTCAACAGTTTTCATAACTGCATATTTAATGCGTTTTTCAAGAGAGTCATCCCATGGCAAACCAAGAGAAGCGTCTTTTACTCTGCCGCTCCACTTTTTCTTGCCACCGCGAAAATATTTGCTTTTAATATCAATGCTGAAGTCTTTCTTTAGAATGTCGGCATAGGTGGATGGAATTATAAAATCTTCCAACTCGGATTCAGTGAAACCCCTAGCTTTCAGCAACTTGTAATTATTTTGCTGAAGAAATCCATTTCCTTGAGCTTCTTTTACCGCCCTAAATCCAGCATCATCCGCATCGCAAACAGCATAAACATCGCATAACATGCTTGTGTATAGACTTATTCTATGTGCCAATTTGTTTACCCCTTCTAGACTGTCAAAAGCTATATCCCCCTCGTCAATAGCTTTTTTAATTTTTCGAGAGAGACCTCGAAGCCATTCTGATAAAATACTTTTATCTTCTGTTCCCTCAACCAGGACAACAAGCTTCGCTGAGATAAGGTTATCGCTAACCTTAATCCCCAGAGTCTTGCGAATGTCTGCAATATTTTTGGCAGGCTCTGCCTTACCGCTGTTCACAATTATGTTTTTACTTGGTGACTCTCTATTAATCAGCGCAGGTGAGTGGGTACTAATAATCACTTGGCTCGTTTCCGAAATGTCGCGCAATGTGTTTCGAAGTTGATGGATAGCATTTGGATGCAAATGAGATTCAGGTTCCTCCACTAGTAAAATAAGACTCTCCTTGGTAATTTTTTTTGAAGATATGTACTTTAGTAATGCGATAGCCGCCAAACTCTTAACTCCTTCTCCTTTAAAGTTAAGAGGAGTTTCACTCCCATCATCAATTAGAACATCAGAAGAACTTCGCAAGGCATAGCGCAATCTCCGTTGCGACCCAATTTGGACTTTTTTTACTTCTGGAATGAACTTAGATAGTGTTTTTTGAATATCAGAAGCTATGCGTTTAAGAATAGGTAACTGCATTTTATGAAGTTGCTTAATGAGATTTTTATATTTCGCATTTTCATCTAATTCGCCTAATTCCTTTGAGACCAATTCATCAATGGTATCAAGAGCTAGCTCAGGGGGTCTTAATGCTGGAATGTATTGTATAAAAATGGTTTTTTCCAAAAAAGAGAACATTTTGTTGCGCCAAACCATTTGCTTCGACTCCAACAACTGAGGTTCTACAATATCAAATGTTTTTCCTTCAGCATCACATGAAATTTGGATTTTTAAGGTTTTAAATGGCAGCTTTACCCTGAAATATTTTGCAAACAGTTTTGCGTCTGTAGAAGTCAGACTGAAGGTTATAGT
>CAYPTM010000149.1:0-6226 GCA_964413345.1 uncultured Elusimicrobiales bacterium | reverse complement strand
CCCACTGCGTTGACCACGTTGGCGCCATATTCGACATACGCGCCGGCGTCCCAGTAGAGCATATGTTCAACAGCGGTAAGCGTGCCGTCCTTGCGGCAGCCCATGCGGAGCTTAGCCTGCACGCCCTGCCGCTGATAGGTGTTGTAAAACTCCTGTGCGCGGGACCACATCACCTTTACGGGATGGCCCTTAACACAGGTGGCCAGCGCGGCGCCCAGAATCTCCATGGAAACACCGGCCTTGCCGCCAAAACCTCCGCCGACGTAAGGCGTTATCACGCGCACGTCCTTGTGGGTTAGGCCGAGCGGGGAAAGCGCCTCGGCGAAAACATTGCGCTGGGTGAACGGCGACTGCGACGCGCTCCATACCGTCAGGCGGTTGGCTTCGTCAAAGAGTCCCACTATGGCGTGCGGCTCGAGCGCGCAATGCGCGTAGCGCGGCACGGTGTAGGTGTCCTCAAGTATGAAATCGGCCTGTTTGAAACCCTTGTCCACATCGCCCTTGCGGGTCTTGCGCCAGTGGGCGATATTGGTGTCCGCCTTTGGGAAGAACCACGGCACGTGGGAGTATTCCCCCAGGTCCGGGTGAATGCGGGGAGACACGTCGCTTATGGCCTTCAGCGCGTCCAGCACCGGCGGCAGTTCCTTGTACGTAACTTTGACAAGGCGCGCCGCCTTCTGCGCGGCCTTGGGGTCCCACGCGATGACAGCAGCCACCTGCTCGCCCACGAAGCGCACGCGGTCCTGCGCGAAAATGTGGCGGTCCTTCATGTAAAGGCCGAAGCGGTAGGGGAAATCCTTTCCCGTGACCACCTTGACCACACCGGGAACCTCTTCAGCGGCGGAAGTGTCTATGCCCTTTATTATCGCGTGCGCGTAAGGGCTTTCCACTATGCAGGCGTAGAGAAGGTTGGGGCCGAACTCCAGGTCGTCCACGAAGCGGGCCGCGCCTGTAACCTTGTCGCGCCCGTCTATGCGTATCTCACTCTGTCCGATTACTTTAAGCTCTTCCATGCGGCCCCCTTATTTGGCCCTGCCGGGCTTGCGGGCTTTTTTAACCGGCTTGCCCACGGCCTCGCCGATGGCCTTCACGAGGTCGTCCATTCTGGCGTTATCGGCTATGCGGGCGTTCTTCTTTTTTTTGTCGGCCTTGCGGGTCACCGCGCCCTTTATGCCCTCTATAATGGGCACATAACCGGTGCAGCGGCAGAGGTTTCCGGCTATGGCGTCCTTTATCTCTTCATCGGACGGATTGGGATTCCTGGACAGCAGTTCCGTGGCGGACAGGGTAACGCCCGGCGCGCAGAAACCGCACTGGAAGGAATTGTGCCGGATGAACGATTCCTGCAGCGGCGAGGGGCCGTTGCGGGATATGCCTTCCAGCGTGACTATGTCGGAGCCTTCGGCCTCTATCGCCAGCACGAGGCAGGAGCGCACTGTCCTGCCGTTCATTATTATGGTGCAGGTACCGCAGTCGCCCCTGTCGCAGCCGACCTTGGGGCTCTTTATGCCGAGCCTGGTGCGGAGGACGTCGAGAAGGACGTCGTTGGCCTCTACATCTACGGAGCGCCTGACCCCGTTAAGGATGAAGTTTATGGTCGTTTTTGTCATACGAGGCTGTTGAACCCGTAATCGGGGCCCTTACCCTCCAGTCTGGAAATGGACATGGCGGCCGCGTTGTCCCACAGCACCTTAATCATATGGGTGCGGTATTCGGCGGACGCCCTTATGTCGGAGATGGGGTTTATCTCCTCGGCGAGTATGGCCTTGGCCTTGTAAAGCAGCTCCGGCGTGAGGTCCTGTCCCTCCACCAGCTTCTCCACCGCGGTTATGCGCTTCGGCGTGGGAGCCACGGCCCCGACGGCAAGGCGGTAAGTCTTGTTTTCAAACGCCAGCAGGCAGAGCCCGGCCTGGGCCAGGTCCTCGCCATGATAGCGGCCCAGCTTGCAGTAAGCGCCGGCGTGCTTCAGCTTCGGCGCGGGGACGGAAATGCCCGTCACCATCTCACCTTCGCAAAGAACGGTCTTCTTGGGACCGAGGAACCATTCGCCCAGCGGTATTTTCTTTTTCCCGCGTGCGCCGTCCGTGTACACCACCGCGCCGTAGCAGAGCAGCGCGGGGGCGGAATCCAGCGACGGTACAGCGGAGCAGATGTTGCCCGCCAGCGTGGCGCGGTTGCGTATGCCGCCGCAGGCGACGGTCTTTGCCGACTCCCAGAGCGCGGGCAGGCGGTTCTTAACCGCCTCCGATTCCAGCAGCGCGGTGAACGTCACTCCCGCGCCGAAGAAAAAGGTTCCGTTCTTTTCCTCTATATCCGCCATGCCGGGGATGCCCTTTATGTCTATCAGGGCGGTGGGGCTTTCAATTCCCTCTTTAAGGCGGACTATGAGGTCGGTGCCGCCGGCCAGAATCCTGGCGCCGCAGGCATGCTTCCTGACCAGCGCGAGCGCGTCCTTCAGCGTGGCCGGGCGGTGATATTCGTATTCGCAGGTGATGGGCATTTTCCCTCCCTTATTTAGGTTCCCTTACGGCAGCCAGGCCACGATTCTGCACATGGCGCTTTCAAGTTCCATGCCGCGCAGGGGGAAACAGCCGATGTAGGCGCGCTTGTTGGAAAGGGCGTTAATATCTCCGCCGATGTTCTCCGCGTGCACGATGCGCTTGGGGAACAGCTTGAGGTGCATAACCTGATAGTAAATGTCCTGAGGGAACATCTCGTCCCAGCCCTTGCCGTAGTTGGCCTTGAGCTTGTTCTCGGCTTCAAGGAACAGCTTGGGATGCCAGTTGCGGATGATGGTGTTCATGGGATGGTCCGCGCTGCCGCAGTCCACGCCTATCCATTTGAATTTCATCTTGAGTGCCCACTTATGGAATTCGGGGCCGGGGCCGGGATGCTTGCAGAAATAGCGGACTTCGTCGCTTTCCTTTTCGGTCCACGCGTAGCGGTTGTAGCCGGTGTTGATGATGAGGACGTCGCCCGGGCGGATATCGGCGCGCTTCATCAGCAGTTCGGGCTCATAGAGGTCGTAGTCGCCCACGTCCTTGGAGATATCGACCACAACGCCGGGGCCGACCCACTCTTTCATGGGAACCTGGCCGATGCTGCGCCCGGAAGCGTGAAAATGGATTTCTCCGTCCATGTGGGTGCCGACATGGTTGGAGGTGGTGATGACCTGACCGTTGGCCCCCTGTCCCATGTGCGCGCCGGCTATGCGCTTGAAGTACTGCACGGAAAGCGGAATATAGCTCGGCCACGGCGGGGTATGCACGCTGAGCGGCTGGGTGAGGTCGTACATGCGGGCTTTGTCCATGAGCTTGATGAAGTCGTTGTCTTTCATGTTCGTCTCCTTAATGATAAAGACTGCAAAAACGGAATCCGCCCGCTATACGGCCACGACAGGCGGATTACGGAATTATATATCTTTTTATGGCAGTTACAAGCGGACGGAGACGCAATATTATAGAATTGTCACTGACATGCGCATCCTGGTCATCAATTACGAATATCCCCCCCTCGGCGGCGGAGGCGGGACCAAGTCGATGTACACGGCCCGCGAATACGCCAAAAACCATGAGGTGTACTTCCTCACGGCGGGCTTCAACGGGGACTTCGGCATATCCAGGGTCAACGGCTACACGCTGCACAAGCTGAAAACCATGCGCCGCCGCACCTGCATATGCACCAATCCGGAAATGGCGGATTTCGTGGCGCGGGCCTGGTTCGCGCTGAACGATATTTTCAAAAAGCAGCAGTTCGACATCATCCACATTTTCTTCGGAATGCCCACCGGCTTCCTGTCGTTCCACCCGCAGATGAGAAAGACGCCTTTCGTCATCTCGGCCGGAGGCTCGGACGTGCCGTGGTTCAACCCGACGCGCTTCCATCTCCTCTACCACATACTCACCCCTGTGGTGAAAAACATATGGGCGCGTTCGGGCCGCACGATTGCGAACAGCGCCTTCCTGCGGTATCTCATACTCCGCCACAGCCCGGAACTGGATGCCGGGGTCATACCAAACGGCATAGACATAGAAACATTCTCCCCCGCAGCCCAGCCCGCCGAACCGTCCGCCCTTCTTTACTGCGGCAGACTGGTTCCGCACAAGAAAGTGGACGTCATGATAAAGGCCCTCGCCCTTTTGCCGGAGAAAACCAGGCTGATACTGGCTGGGGACGGGGCAATGCGCCCGGAACTGGAGAAGCTTGCGGCGTCGCTGGGCGTTTCCGGCAGGGTGCAGTTCCGCGGCTGGCTGGACTTTGAAAATATGCCCGACCTCTACAGAAGCGCGCATATATACCTCCAGATATCGGACGTAGAGGGCATGAGCAATTCAGTCCTTCAGGCCATGGCCTGCGGCCTGCCGGCCATACTGTCGCGCAACGCCTCCGCGGGTTATGGCGGCGGGGAAACAGCGAGCTTCCTTGATGAAGTGACCCCTGAAACGGTGGCCGGCGCGGCAAAAGCCTACATGACGGATGGGAAGCTGTACGCGAAACACTCCGCCAACGCCCGGGCCTACGCTGAAAAATCGGGCTGGGCCGAAGTCGCCCGGCAATACATTGAGGAATTCGAGGCAATTCTTGCGCGGCGGGCCGGGACCGCGTCCCGCTGACCGGACCGGGGCTGATGCCAATGACCAAAAGACAAAAAATCATCTTCCTGTCCATATTCACAATCTGCGGACTGGCGCTGTCCCTCTCCTATCACTTCATGCAGTCCGGCATGTTTGGCCGGGGCTTTCCTTACGACACATTCCTGACCGCGGAAAAGGAATGGTCGCGCGACTTCACTGAAAATTACATGGGCTGGGCCACGCGGTTTTACAATAGCCACTCCCCCTATCTGGGCAAGCACGCGGCTATAAGCATAGCCAAGGGCACTCCGCTGTGCACCCTGACCTTCTCGCTCCTGCCCTCAATGATAGCGGCTTACGCCGCCTGGCTGCTGGTTTTCATCGGTCTGTGGCTGCTGCTCTGCCGGAAAGCGTCGGAAGGGGAAGGGACGGTCTATCTCGCCGCTTTCTCCATGCTTTCCTATCCTTTCCTGTTCGCGCTGGACCGCGCCAATGTGGAGCTGTACTGCGCGCTCTGCACCATCATGTTCATGCTGGAATACGCAAAAGGACGCTTCAGCCGTTCCTCCCTCTGGCTTGCCGCCGCGATAACGATAAAACCCTTCCCGATCACCTTCCTCGCCCTATTCTGGGCCGACAGGAAACCGAAACTGGCCGCGGTCACGCTCGGCTGGGCTCTGGCCTTTACAACCATTATAGTCCTGCTCCTTAAAACAGTGCACGGCTTCGGCCTTGCCCATATGTTCAACCCGCTTGTGGGAATAGCGTGGTCAAGCCAGTACAACAAGGCTTATGCCGCGCAGGACCTGGGACTGTATCATGGCCACAGCCTCTTCGGGCTGATGAAACTGTTCGTATATCACTTTCATAACTGGCTTCTTTACCCGCTTGGAGACATAGAGCGGGTGTCATCCCTGCTGATGAAGCCGTACTTCGTAGCCGCGAGCGGGCTTTTCTGCGCGATGGCCTGGTTCATGCGGAAGAGGGCTCTCGCGACATGGCAGAAAATGGCTCTGTGCGCATGCGCCATGAACCTGCTCCCGTTTGTCTCGGCGGATTACAAGATGCTGCACTTCTTCGGGCCCATATTCCTGTTCCTGAGCGCTACACCTTCATCTTCGGACAGGCGTTACGCCGTACTGTTCGGCCTGCTGCTCATCCCCAAGGAGTATTTCGTGCAGGTTTTTGCCCGGGTTCCGCCCGGGGTCAGCGCATCCGTATGGCTTACGCCGCTGCTGATGTGCGCGCTGGTCTACCTGATAGCAAGGGATAGCCTTGCGGCAGCGCACATGAAACCTGCCCAAAAGAGTGGGAATTAAGGATTGACAAGCTTCGCCATTTAGGTATAAGCTGAACATAGTAATACGTAACCATACTGTCATACTTGGATATTGCGGATTGAAGAGGGAATAAATGCTCCGAAAAACATTAGTCGCGGCCGCCGCCATTGCCATTTTCGGCACGGGCGCATACGCAGAAAACATAAAAGTGGATTTCGACCGGGGCATTGACGTAAAACCCATATTGGAAGCGCTGGGGAGCGGGGATTACAGAGCCGAAGGCCTCCCCTCCGCCGAAACAATCGAAGCCTCCCGCAAGCCGGCTAATCCGGTCAAAGAATGGACAATAATGGTTTTTGTAAACGGGAAGAA
>CAYPTM010000148.1:0-6280 GCA_964413345.1 uncultured Elusimicrobiales bacterium | reverse complement strand
GCCTATTTCGTGATGCCGCTGGAGCCGGAAACCCCGAGCCAGCCTGCCGGCACTGACAGGTAACCGGAAAAACGTCAGGCGGAGAGAATGCCGAAATGCCGCGGACATACCTTGCGGCATTCCCAGCAACGTATGCTTAGTTTGCCATCCTGCTGGCGTACAAAGGCGTGGTTAAGACAGGCCCGCTGGTTCATCATTTCTTGGCCGAGAGCCCCGGCCGGACATTTTTCCACACAGAGACGGCAGGATGAGGGACAGGGCTCGTATGGGGCAATAGGGTCAGCCGAAAGTACCGCATCGGTCAGAACGGCGCCAAGCCAGAGCATGCTGCCCAGGTTTTCATTGATAAGCAGGGTATTTTTGCCTATCTTTCCAAGACCTGCCATTACGGCGGCGTGCTTCAGCGACACGGGCCCGCGGTAGCGGTCCTTGTCCAGCGTGACATCAAGCGATTTCACGGGCCGCGCACTGACGCCATACTCTTTCAGCCTTCCGGCAACCTGTTCCGCCATGGCGTCAATTCTGGCGGCCACGGCGTTCCGCACCGCGGTATAAGTGTCAGGGTCGCTCTCCATCGCGTCATGCGGGAATTTGCAGGCCAGCACTATTACCGCCCGGCACCCTGGCAAAAAGTCTTTGGGGTGGAACCCCGCGGGCGAAGCGTCAAACCTTTCCACCGGTGCAATGCCGCACAGGTCAGCCCCGGCTTCAACCGCGATTTTCTTAACGCTCAGACTATCCATAATTTCCCCTCGCACCAACTATTCATGTTGCAAATCACCTTTCGATTTTCCGTTGACCGCGTTCAGACTCATGACCGCGGGTTCAAATCCGGGTGAGACTTTCAGCGCCCTGCGGAAATCCGCCTCCGCGCCAACGGCGTCACCGGCCAGCCACCTGGCAACACCCCTGTCCGACAGGAAGCGCGGATCGGAAGAATAAGACCATATCAGCGGACCATAAAGTGCCGCGGAAATACGATACCATCCTTTTTTCTGGCAGTAAATGGCCGTCCGGTGCAAAAGCTGGAAATGGTCGGGGTGGAACCCCTCCCTGAAACGGAATGGCTCGTCCCCTGCGCCGGGAACACCCGCGGAAGAGGAAACCACGGAATAATCCCCGAATCCGCACGCGGACAGACGCTTTTCAATTTCTCCGATGTCTTCCCGCGGGAGCGAGCTTCGCAGCAGGTTGTCATGCAAGCCCACCGGCAACGTGGTCTTCATGTCATTGAACGCCTTACGGTCCGCATTATTTGCCATTGTACGGAAATAGAGGCGAAGGCCATATTGTGATGGAAGGACGGAACATGGCATACCCCTGTCTACATCTAAAAGGGCTCTTGCGATATTCCATTCCCCGGTTAAAATGGCCTTCCATATCAGAGGATTCGTGCGCGCCGCCTCATGCAGAGCCAGCAGTTCGATCTCCCGCCCGCGGCGCTCGGCCAGTCTTTCGGGCAGCAGGGAGACTAGTTGCCTCGCCGCGTTTTCAGCCTCCGCCTGCCGCCCTATGGACAAGTTTTCGCGCAAAGCGCAGTCCCACAGGGAATAACTGGCATGCGCCGGCGCCGCTTCAGCACAGGTAATACCGCTCAGTCGGACCCGGAAAGGATATATTACAAGCAGAATGGCGACCCATACCTCAAGACACATTAAGGCAAGCCAGAGCGTTCCGGTAATGAACCTGGAATCGGTGCCGACTGTCCCCCTGTTCGAGCCGAAGCACCCGGAAGCGGCCCCGGCAAAAGCAGCGCAGACAAGCCACAACGGCACGAGATAGCGCGGCTCCACGCTCATGAGGCAATGAATCACGACAAAATACGAACACACCAACAAGGGCAGGGAGACCCGCCTCCTGAACAACAACACCGCGCAGGCCGAAATTCCCAGAAGGGCAGCGGCCGGGAAAAATAGCGCCACCTCCCGCACCCGCTCCGCCACGGCGGACATATACCGCCACGGATGGGAAAAGACCTGTTTCGCCGCCCATAGGTACAGACTGTCTCCATCCCTCCAGCCATTGAGAAGGGCAAGGTCGCGGGAGCTGCCTTCGATAGTGCCAACCAGCCCAAGCGCTCCGGTTATGATATTGGAATTTGCCCTGCCGTCCTCAAAAATAACGTTGCGCTGCATGCCTGAATGCGCGGAAAACATCCAGGGCACGAGGAAAAGATACGGCAGTATGACTGCCGGCAATACTTCCCTGCAGCGGAACCGCCACCCTTTCCATCCCCCGCGAAATACCGCCCATATTCCCCAGAGCGGAGGGAACAGGGCCATAGTGCTCCTCAGCATGAAGGTACAGCCCAGCATGGCCGCGCCGGCATATTTACAGGATTTTGAAGGGGAAAGCTCATCCCGCAGGAAGTAAAACAGGGCGCACAGCAATTCCAGAGCCAGAAGGCGCTGTTCCATATCGCCGAAGTGACCGTCGGAAGTAATAACTAGCGCGCTGAAAACGGCCGCGATAAACCCGGCCCTTGGGGATGACAGCTCACGCGCAATCGAATAGGAAACAGCCAGAATGCCGCAGCTTATGGCGATATCGATAAAACTGTATAGCAGGGAGGAGCGCAAAGCATCCAGCGTGGCAATCAGTATAGGTATGCCCGGCATATTGTAAGCGCCCGCTCCCTTCACGCCATAAAGCAGGCAGGCGCCTATAATATTCCCGCTTTCCGAATGCAGCAAAAAAACAGGAGTGAAGACAGCGGCAAGGCAGGCCAGCGCGAACAGCCACGGCCTGTTTATTCCGGCAAGGAGACTGCCCGGTTTGAAAGAACTCCAAAATTTCCGCATTTGCAAGACCATCTAGCGCCCCATGTTACTGAAGGCAGGAGAAGAAACGGACGGAATACTGCCTGACAAGGGAGTTTTAACTCCGGAGGCAAACCACCTCTCCACGGCTTTTCTTATCGCCGAACAAAAGGCTTTCCGGCGCGGCGGGTCTTCCTGCATGGCCCGCGCCATGTCAACGGACAGCTCAAGCTGAACTCCGCCGTACTCCCCCCTGTTCACGATGTTTTTTCCGGTGGCTCCCGGAAGCCTTGCGCAGGGCTCCTCCTGTCGGAAACCGGCCTCGGACAGGGATGCCGCCACCCCCGCCCGCAAAGCGGCGTTTGAGCCGCCTATGCAGGCTCCGCCGGTCTCGTCCCTGCGTCCGTGCAGCGCTATGGAGGTTATGGAAGATGTGGACAGGGCTACGGCGGCAGGGTCGTCAAAATGGGCGGCGGTGACATGGAGTTCCCTGGAATGATTCTTCCCCAGCGCGCGGAAAACATAAAGGTTCCAATCATTGCCGGCGCACTCGACTGCGGCTTCGGCCGTTCCCGGTTCGATGGCTCCGGCATGAATGGCGAACACAGTTACCGGAGCGCGGCGGTCAACTACGGTCACGGAATAGTCCTTTCCCTCGATTCTGTGAGCCTTGAGGTCGGCAAAATCCCGGTATAAATCGGCGGCGGCCGCGTTCGCCTGAAAAAAAGCGAATGCGGCCGCCGCTGTCAGTATTGTTTTCAAGCGCCGACAGGAGTATTGTTTTTCTGCTCCTGAATGCGGACCTGCTCCAGTATTTTGGGATTCTTGGCGCAGGGAGCGGTGGTAAGGAAACAGCCGTATTTGAGGGGCTCCTCAAGGCGGCAGGACCATACCAGGCGGCCTTCGTGCACGGTCATATCGGGGCAGCCATCGCACATGGACATGCGTCCGTCGGTGAAAGTATCCACCGGCTGTATTATCATGACGGACTGCATGTGCAGGGGCTTGAAGAACCACGACGGATGGCTGAAGCACCCGGCAATCCACTTTTTGAACACTCCGGCCGCTCCCTTGTCGAAGAGACCGAGGGGCAGCATCCATTTCGCCCGGGCATTGACCCTGGGATGGACATAGCCGAGATATTTGCCGTGCAGCAAATGATGCTGCATCTGCGCTATCTCGATGAATTTGGGCCCGAAATAGCCGAATATGCCGTCCTTGTTGCCGACGCGGAGCGTCATCAGCCATTTCGTGGCGGAAGGGTCTTCCGTGCCGTTAAGATAGGCGCAGGGAGAAAAGTCGGGATATTTCTCGCGAAGCTTGGCTATGGCATCTTCCGCCATCAGGTTTGTGCGGCGGCCCTTGTCATCACCGTAGACGGTGGAGCGCATGTCCACCTTAACGCCCTGGGCGTAGTATTCATATTCCTTAGGGGGAAGCGCGGCCCGGAACAGTATGAAAACCATCACATTGACTATGTCTATGTGCTGGCGTCCCCATTCGGCCAGTTCAGGAACGTACTTGAGCGTCTCTTCGTAAACAGTGGAATTGAACGCGCAGGACAGGCCGCCGACTCGTGCCGCCATCTCCGCGAATTTGAGCCTGAGCTCGTTAAGCTCTATTTCGTTCTTTCCTTCCCAGCCGGGACGCTTCTGCAGGCTGTCCACATGGAAAGTAAGCCCCTTCATGCCCGCGGCCTTGAGCTGGCGCATAAGGTCTTCGGTCATGGCAAAACCGTTAGTGTTCACTATCGGCTGCAGGCCGCGCTCCGCGATAAGGCGCACCACATCCACTATCTGGGGATGGCAGAGAGGGTCCCCTCCCGCGACGGAAACGGAATGAGTGTTGCGGTATTTCTCGAACACGTCAAGGTCGCTTTTTATCTGCTCTAGTGTTTTGTGACTGGTCGGATTATTGGCGCTGTAGCAACCTTCGCAGTAGATATTGCATTTCTTGGTGGGTTCAAGCCAGGATATGACGTTGTCGGCGTAATTCCAGGGCAGGCGGTATAATTGTCTGTGATTTATGAGAGCCATCTTATGGTATCCCCTCAATTGGAGTGATGAGCGGCCACGGCAAAACGGCCACCCCGCCGTTCCGCAAACGCTGCCAGCTATTGTGTAAATTATACCATCATGAACCGGGGTTTTGCATTGCGCGAAATCATCCCAGCCCCGGCGTGTTACCGGCGTGCCGACTTTTTTCGCGGGGAAGTTTTCCGCGCCTTTTTGGGCGAAACACTTGCAGGTTTTTTGGCACGAGGCGCGCGTTTTTTTCTTACGACCGGGGCCGCCTTCTCCCGCTCCGGGAACTGCGGCAGAGAGGTGCGCGGGAATTCCCTGGCGAGGCGCAAAGCCTCCGCCCCCTGGCTTTCCGCCGCGGCCAGCAAACCGGCATTACCGGCCACGCGGGCAGCGGCAGCCGCGCGGCCGCAGGCCGCGAAGGCATCTTCAAACTTGTTCTTCTCTATCAGCAGCACGCAAAGGGAGAGGGGCGCCTCGGGATTGACCGGCTTTATGGCCTCAGCGGACTCGAAAGCCTGCGCGGCGGCGGTTTTGTTGCCCATCCGGTTCAAAGCCATTCCCCTCCGCACCAGAAAAGCGGATTTGCGTACGGGGTCAGAAAAGGAATTCTCAACAGACACCGACAGGAATCTGCCATCCCCGGGCTTCGTTTTAATCCATTCCGCCGCCATTACGCATATGGCCGCCACGCATAAGAAAGCGATTGCGCCCGCGGCAAGAGCATAGCTCCGGGCACAGGCCTCGCCATCATCTTCGGCATACGGCCTGGCCACCATAAGAGGGGCGCTTGCCAGCGCGAAATAAAATGAAAAAAACGGCAGCATGAATCTGTCGGAAACAGACAGCGGGGAGTAAATAAGAATTCCATAAGCAATTACAGCCGCATAAGGAACCCACAGCGCAGGCTTGCCCCTGCGCCACAGCAAATAAAAACCCGCGAGAACGAACGGTATAAGCCACAGTCCCTGCCTGCAGTATACATACGCCATGCCGAACACTCGCTTCACCGAACCCGCGGCGAAGGAAAAGGGATGGGAATATATATTACGCCTGGCAATCTCCCCAAGCGCAAGGAGCTTGTCCTCATGCCCCAGGCTATTGAAAGCCGGATACACGGATTGGGCCTCATCAAAAACTTCGGAAAGGCCCCGGTCGCCGGGAAGCCCGCGTGAGGAGTCGAACAATATAATGCTGGCGCGCCCGCGTTCAAGGGGAACAAATTCACCGAAAAGACGGGCATTCCGGGCGGCCCACAACGCGACAGGGAGACAGGCCGCCAGCAGAAATATGACAATCTGCCGTCTCGGCGGACGAACCAAATGCCAGGCAAGGAGTGCTGCAGCCGGAGGGAAAAGGAAAAGAACGGAACGGCATATTATGGAAACCCCGCAAGCAAGACCGGCGAGCACCGCCCAGCGGCCCGACTTCGTGTCAAGCCAGCGCCTGAAAATCAGCAGGGCGAGCAAAACGCAAAACGCATAAAACATCTCTATGCTG
>CAYPTM010000147.1:0-6287 GCA_964413345.1 uncultured Elusimicrobiales bacterium | reverse complement strand
TCTTTCCTCCCCCGGCCCGGAAACAAGACCTTTGGCGGACAGCCGCCGCATTATCATTTCGGCTTCCGCTTCCCTGTCGTCGAACCGCAGGCCGGACCATATTTCGAAAGACAGCATGGCCTGATAGACAAGCATGGCCTCGCCCCGGACAATTCCGTAACCTGCGCGGCGGGCATCATTCAGGAAGGGCGACAGACCCGGACCATAGCCCATATCCATGGCAAAACCTTCCCCTCTACGGCGCAAAGCGCCGGGATGATAGGCCTCGTCAGGCGCGGCTTTTATAAACAAATGCGCACGGGCCGAACCGAATCCGGAGAGACCACGGGCGATAAAACCGGAAGCCGGGAACAGGCGGCCCAAACGCTTCGCGCACTCTTTTGCTTTAGACAAGGTGCGGTTATATATGGCCACGCTCCTGGCGCCGCCCCGACCCGCCGCAAAAGCGGCCGCCCGCGCCGCCCCTCCCGCCCCCAACAGAGCAACGTCGGCTCCGGCAAAAGAAACTCCCCTTTCCGCAAGGCTCAAGGTGAGGCCGTCGGCATCGGTATTGTAACCGAACCATGTCCCGGACTCCAGTGAAAGCGTATTAACGGCTCCCGTCAGGCTGGCGGTCCGGTCAAGACGGGCAAGCCTGGCGGCTGCAATTTTCAAAGGCGTTGTTATGTTCAGCCCGGAAATCCCGGACTCCGAGCAGAATTCAAGAAAGCCCGGCAGTTCCGCTTCGGACACATTTGCCCGGAAGTATTTCACCGGGACGCCCGCGCGCCGCCCGAGCAGCACGTGTATTTCCGGGGAGAGGGAGGCGGAGGTGTCGCCACCCAGAAGAAAAGCCTTTACGGGACGCGCTTCCCCGCGCAGAAAGCGCTGCACGGCCGAGGACTGGCGCATTATTTCCCGGAATACCGGCTCCGCGACGGAAAAGTCCAGCCCATGCAGCCGGCATTCCCGCGCCACGTTTGAAATGACTTCCCCCTCCCGCTTCAAATCGCGCACATTTTTTTTCAGCCGGCAAAGCCGGCCGGACAGCGCCATGCGCTCGGACAAAGCGCGCGCCATTGCACGGTCCAACTGGTCAATTCCATCGCGAAACGCTTTTAATCCCGAAGGGAGCTTTTTATTCATAATAAACTTTTAGTTTCAAAGAAAAACCGCACGCTATGTACCCGCGTGCGGCCTTTTGAGAAAGAAACAGGTTCAGTATGCCCCGTGAGAGCCGTGGGAGCCATGGGAACCATGAGAACCATGGGAACCATGAGAACTGTGGGAGCCGTGAGAACCGTGAGAACCGTGAGAACCGTGGGAACCGTGGGAACCGTGGGATGAATGCGAACCATGGGAACTATGCGAGCCATGGGAACTGTGCGAGCCGTGAGAGCCGTGGGAACTGTGGGAGCCATGGGAACCGTGAGAACCGTGGCTGACATGCTTGCCAAGGCCCGCGCTATTGTGCAGATAATTCGTATGGGAGACAGTAGCGGCTTCAGCAAGCTGGGACTGCACGAGGTTGGCGCCAACAATACCGATGACAGCCGCAGCTTCCACCACGTTTTTCTTCAGTATTTTTCCCTCCTCGCTGGAGAGAAAAACAGACAGATCCCTTTTTATTTTCGGCACCAGGCCTTTCTTGTTTTGCATAACCAACCCCTCCCGCTAGAACGGGACACAGCGACATATATATTGTTATAGCGGAAAATCCGCTCACAGTCAACAGCAAGAATTACTGGATATCGACCTTGAGTCCCTCCAGATCTATCCTATCAGCGCCCGCGTCCACCCACTTCTGGAACACCTTCCGGCTCCGGGGGTTCCGAAGGCGGGCGAAAAGTATGTTCAGAATGCCCTTGTTTATGAGGCAGCGGGCATTTTGAGGCATGCGCCCGTAAATATCGCCCTCGCCTATGTAATTCAGCACGGGGCAGACCCCGCAATATGGCTTATAAACGCATTCGGAACAGGAAGTCTGCAGTTCCGTGCAGGAAGCGGTAACCACGCATTTGGCCGCATCATGCGAAATGAAATCCTTATACTTCCCTTTGGCGACGTCCCCTATGCAGAAGGAAGAATCTCCCATCTCATGCAGCATCCGGGCCTCGTCGCAGACGAACACTTTGCCGTCATAATTATAGGCCATCTGCCCGATTGCCCCGCCGCACGGGGAACGCAGGTCAAGGAAATTGGAATCAGTGTCCGACAGTATTTTCATCAGAAAATTCAGCGCGTTACGCTCGGAAAAATCCCGTCCGCCGGCGTTGATGTCGATTATGTAATCAAGGGCGCGCTCGTAAAACGACAGGAATTCCTCCGGCGAATAGCCTATCTTGCGCCAGGTTTCAAGCGCCATGCCGAGCGGAGAAAGAGGCCGTATGAACATTCCCCTCGCCCCGAGGGACACGTACTCGTCCACTATCTCCTTGTGAAAAGGCAGGGAAGCCCTGGTCACGGTCAGGAGAGCGTCCGCCCGGAAAACCTTGCCCTGGGTCTTTTCGCCTATCTTAGCGAACCATTTGACGGCATTGGCATGAGAATCCCCGCCGGTGAAAATGCGGTTCCGGTTATGCACCGAGGCTGGACCGTCTATGGAAGTGCAGAAATTGACATCGTGCTTGAGCAGGAAATCAAGCCGCTCATCGGTCATGTTGCTCATGTTGCTTACTAGGTTCAGCAGTACTTTCTTGCCGGTCTTGCGGCTTTTTTCCCGGGCATATTTCACTATAAAGCGGACTGTCGGCCAGTTAAGAAGAGGTTCGCCGCCCTGGAATTCTATCGATACAGACGGGGACGGGACTTCGAATATGCGGTCCACAACCCTGCGGGCCGTGGCTTCGGACATGTCATAGCGCCTGTCATCTTTATGCGAACTGGTCTGGCAGTAGACGCAGCGGTGGTCGCAGCGCAGCGTTACAACGACTATATGGAGGGTCGGGCCGCTGAAAAGAAACTCATTACGTTTTCTCCACCTCTCCACCATGGCGTCGAACGGGAAGGCGTTCATTATGAAGCCTTCTTCCGCCAGTTCCTTCCAAAGCCGGCCTTTTTTCGGCAGTTTGCCGGACAGGAAAGCCACGAATTCTTTTTCCGTCAGGAAATGAAACGCCCCGACATCGTTGGTGATAAGATAATCCTTCCCGAAACGCACGAAGCGCACCGGCGCAACCGATTCCGTATCAAGCTTTTTGATTATCGCTTTATCCATGGCCTATTTCTTCCCGCCGCTCTTGCCGGGCTTCCCGTATTTCTCCTCCCACGGCACGGCTATACCCAGAGGGTCTTTCTTGAAATCGCTTTTTTCAGCTTCCGCCAGAAGACGGTCTATTTCCTTCTCCAGCTCCTTGTCGAGGGCCTTGTTGCCCTTTTCACGGGCCGCATCCACTTCCTCCGCGGGGATATCTTCCCGCGTCTGGGCGGACAGCAGGGCCTGGGTTACTATATACTCGCGTATCCTGTGATGGGTTTCCGAAATTTTGCGCCTCAAGGTCTGATGCAGAAGCTCGTTCATGAATTCGCCTTTTATTCTGGCGGGGGAAAGGGCCACTCCCTCTTTAGGCGACAGTTCCACATTGATAAAAGAACCTTTTCCGCCCTTCAGCTCCACATACATCCTGTCGATGAGGGTGTAAGCCGCGGCCGCCGCGGCATCCTTATGGTAAATAGACGTGTCCACTGCAATTTTTATGACCCCATCAGACATAAGCTACCTCCATATATAGTAAAGAGCCCTAAACTATTATATGTTTAGTTTAAGCGCAGCTCAACAGCATGCCGCCACACAAAATAAAAGCGCCAGCCGGCAGCTGGCGCTGACTAACAAGAGAAGAAACTTTCAATTATATCCAACGCGGCAGCATAACATGGAACCGGACACTTGATTCGGTCCTGTAATATCGCCGCTGGCGGTATTGGAAGATAGATAAATCTTGCTGTCCACCGCGGTATTCCCGGAAGGCCCTATACCAATAACAGCGTATTTACCGGAAGAGGAACCGCAAGCATGTCCACTGGCAACAGCACCGGAAGGAACCACATCCATACTATACTCAACCCACTTGCACATATTCGGAAGATAGCCATTCTCAGTAGACTCCGAAAGCTCGACAAACTGATAGTAACCGGAGCCAGAAGGCACATCTCCGAAAGTGATGCCGCCGGAGGAATAAAGAAACAAACCATTGGTCTTAGTAACCAGTTGAACACCACGGGCCTTCACAGAAGAGCTTGTCCCGCTTGGAGTGAAGTGTCCCACCACAATCTTGTCGGAGTCCGTGCCCGCGGTAAAATAGTCCCGGACTTTAATTGCCTCAAAACTCCCGTACAGGGCGGGATAAGATACAGACACAGAATAGGTCTCGCTGCCCAACTTCGCAGCCGAACAGCACAGCAGAAGGAGCGAGATGAACACCCCTTTCCCGAAACCGGCACGGCTCAAGTCGACACTCATTTCCCGCGTCATAAGAACCTCTCGGCAAACGCCATGACTTGGCTAGAAAAACGTCATATGGCAGCACAACACATAAGCACCGTTTTTCGATATGCTGTTGGCCTTGAACGTCACCTTGACATTCGGTGGAACGCCAACCCCTACAGCTATGGCAGAATACTTATCAGAAGCCAACGTAGAACAATATGCATCGCCGGCGACACCTTGCCCGTGAATTGAATCATACCGCACCCACTTGCACAAATTAGCTATGGGCGCATTGAAAGTCACCTTCCCATTGGCCGGGGCCAGGATAATACGTCCGTTTGAGGCAGTTGAAGGGGGAACGCTGTCGCTATTACCGTTGGCGCTGGCAGAATACACATTCAGCATCAGTTCTGAATCCCCCCCCAAATACTTGACGTTTTCTATGCGAAGACCAAGCGTAGTCGACCCCGACCCGAGGTAATCCCCCACGGCCAGATAGGCTGATTTCGTGACATTTACGGTTCCCTGCGCTGCCGAACTCACATTGGTTGTGCCTATCGCCGCATATGTCCGCACCCGCAAGGAATCATAGCTGCTCACCGGCGCGGCATAATAGGTAGTCAGCGTGGCGGTCTCGCTGCCCAGCTTGTCAGGCAGGGCCAATACCACACACATCGCTGCAAGCAGGGAAAACTGCCAGCGGGAAAATGTTATCTCGAAAACAAACTTTTCGCCAAAGACCATAAGAATACCCTCAAATTGGCGGCTGCTCGGTAGTCATCCTGCAACACAGCTGACTCCTGTCGGCGAGTGTTTCACTGCTCGTATGAGTCCAATATCCCTCTGGCGAAAGGCCTCCTTCAGTGGTCACCATTATAGATGTTTCATACTGGGCACAGGGAGTATTATATCTCCAGGTGCAGAAATCCTTTAGGTAGAGCTGATAAGACGCAGTATCGGGGAAGAAAGCCAGGGGCTGGGCAACACCTGCGGCCTTTGTCCTTATGCGTATGGCACTTTTCCCGGAAATGGCTTCATTCACCCCGTTAGAAATCACCAGTTCGGCATTACCGAAGTCTTTTGCGACCACCTGCAGGCCGGGAACATTCGTAACAGAAGTGCCGCCAACGGGAACAGAGGCGATGTTTCCTATGGAAAAAGTGGCGGCAGCGGTGCTGCCAGCAACGAAATAATTGGAGGACACGCTGTTGTTGGAGCCGTACTGCACGGGGTAAAACACGCTTAGCGGGGTACTTTCGCTGGCCAGGTCACTGGACATGAAGGGCACAGCAGCGCACGCCAGAAGCAGCGCCGCCTTCATTTTTGTAACAACCAGCTCCACCCGCAAAACGACTCGTCCAGTCTTCATATATAAACCCTCGCCCCGCCATACACGCCAGCGGTTAAGCGTATGTATTAATATTTTAACAGACGCGGAGGAACGCTTCAAGCCTTTTCGAAAACACCATCCCCCGCCTTTGCCGCTGGCGGGGGATGGTGAGATGATTTTCCTGACAGCTTCGTTGGCTGCTAGTAGGAACTCGACTGCTCCATCTGCTTGAGGAAGTCCTTGTTGGACTTCGCCACCGACAGCTTGTCCAGCAGGAGGTCCATAGCGTCCACGGGGTTGAGCGGAGCAAGCACCTTGCGCAGTATCCAGACCTTGTTAAGTTCATCCTCCGTAAGAAGCAGTTCCTCCTTGCGGGTGGAAGTCCTGTTGAGGTCTATTGCGGGGAAGGTGCGTCTGTCGGAAAGCTTGCGGTCAAGGTAAACTTCCGAGTTGCCGGTGCCCTTGAACTCCTCGAATATGACTTCGTCCATGCGGGAGCCGGTTTCCACCAGCGCCGTAGCGATGATGGTGAGCGAACCGCCCTCCTCGATA
>CAYPTM010000146.1:0-6310 GCA_964413345.1 uncultured Elusimicrobiales bacterium | reverse complement strand
GAAAGCAAGGTTGTGAAAGCCTTCTTCGACAAATACACCAACATGAAGGTCATGATTTCCTACCACACCTACGGCGGCATGGTTCTCTATCCGTGGGGCGACGCGGACGAGGATATCCCGGACGCAAAGGACCTGGCGATGCACAAGGCCATGGCTGAAAAACTGGCTGAATTCACCGGCTACAACGCCATGAAGTCCAGCGAACTCTACATCGCCACCGGCGACAGCTGCGACTGGACCTACGACGCCCACAAGATACTGTCATTCACCATCGAACTTGGGCCTGACCAGTCCAGCTACGGCGGCTTCTACCCAGGCGCCGCGATGATCACCAAGGAAAGCGCCAAGAACACCAAGGCGGCTTTCTGGGCGGCGCAGGTTGCGGACAATCCCCCCCAGCAGTAAAAAAAACCGGAATTGAAAGCAAAACGCCGCGCCAATTGGCGCGGCGTTTTCATTTTCAGTAATCAGCAAATAAGCCTATTTGGCGGGAGGGAGGTGGAGGGTGTAGCACTTCACCTTGCGGACTGGATGGTAGGATTCCTTTGACTTGCGCAGGCCGGCCTCGCCCAAATCGCTCTCGCGGTTGACGAACTCGCAACCCTCGAACAGATGTATGGCGCACTGCTTTTCAAGGAACTGGTAAAGCCCCTTGATGCGGTCGAAAGCCTTCTCGAAGTTAAGCACGCCCATATTATCCGTCACGCGGGAGGCGATGCCCAGTCCCCACAGCTCACCACGAATGCGCACCGCTATGCCCTTCACGCCAATGGCGTCGAAATTCTCTATTGTCTGGATAAGGGCCTGCCTTTCGCAGCCAAGGTCGTCCGTCCAGTCCTTGTACTTCTCAGCCCGGTCGGAATACCAGCGTTTGATGAAGGCAAGGCATTCCGCGGCGTTTTTTCCGCTCAGGGGAGAGACCTCCACGCCGCTTCCGTTGGCCCGCTCGAACTGGCTGATAAGATTGCGCTTGGGAGAATACTTGCTTCCCTTCAGCTCGGCTATGTCCGTCTGTTTATAAATGTAATCGTCATATTCCGGGTGGTGGGTGACGATAAAGTGTTTCGCCAGTTCGGCCTCCCCATACTTGAGAACGTAATCCTCGGGGACATAGCGGTATTCCGCAAAACCGGTTTTTTTGAGCAGCTCCGCAAGCTTATGCGGAGGGAATTCGTGCTTCAGGGAAACAGGCAGAAGAAGCCAGCGGGCGGCGGGATCGTTTATGTGGGATTCGCTCACATAAGCGGTCCCGTCTTCGACGGCGCAATAGTTGTTGAAGGCGCAGTTGTTCCACGCCACTATGCCTGACAGGCAGTAGGAACTGAGCGGGTATTTCTGTCCCTTGAAACAGGGTTCAAGCCTTTTAAAATCGGCGGGGGAAATAGGAATAAAGTGCACGGGAAGCCTCCCTTACGAGTCAAATCAGCGACGGCCGCGAAATTTCATCGGCATGCTGGCCGGCATGGGACGGAAACCGCATTTTACGTAAAGCGGGTCGGCCCCGTCAGAGGCGATAAGCCCTATCCAGCCAAGACCGTCTTTGGAAAGTCTGTCGGTTATAAAACGTATGAGCCCCAGGGCGATGCCCCGGCGGCGGAATGCCCGCAGGACGGCAACGTCCTGTATATAGGCGTCGCTCGCGCCGTCGCTTATGGCGCGGGCCATGCCGACCGCCTGTCCGTCCACGAGAGCGACGGCGAAGCAGTGGCTGCCGGATATGATGCGGCGGTATCTGGCGGGCGTGTCGCCCTTTTCGAACCAGCCTTCGGCCTTATAAATGGCGATTACCTGCCTGAGCAGGGCGGGCGATGGTTTATTTAGGAAGATATAGTCAGCGGATTGAACTTTCATCAGCAGGGCCGCCATACGGCAGTTGACTGCAAGCGGTCCTACCCTTATTTTAACACAGTTTGGCCGGTTTTAACTAAAGGCTCAATGGAAAATGTCCCACGCGACCTTGGCAAGCAGGCCCGCGCAGACAAGCGCCACGACGGGTTTTATCACCGCGCCGCCGCGCTTTATGGCGGTGTGCGCCCCAAGCCAGTTGCCGGCCATGCCCGCAAAGCCCATAAGCACGCCGGTATGCACGTCGGCCCGGCCGCAGGAGACGAAAAAGACCAGAGCGGAGACATTTGACGCCAGATTAAGGTATTTGCTGAGCGCTGTGGCCCGCACTATGCCCAGTCCGCCTATGCGGGTCAGCAGTATGGCGTAGAAAGTGCCTGTTCCCGGGCCGAAAAAGCCGTCGTAAGTCCCGATGGCCCCGGCTATGGCGTGAGCCTTGCCGCCCACGGAACCTTCCCGCCCGTCATGCAGGCCCTTGACCAGCACTACATAACCGACTATCGGAAGGGCAAACAGCAGTATTACGCGGAGGAAAGACGGATTTATAAGAGTAGCCAGCCAGGCCCCCAGCAGGGAACCCGCGAAGGCCACGGAAGAGATGCGCAGAACGGTGGGAAGGGACATTCGCAGCTCGCCACGGAACTTGAAGCAGGCGACAGCCGTTCCCATGAACGAGGAGACCTTGTTGGTGCCCAGCACCAGCCCCGGAGGCACGCCCGCCGCCATATACGCCGGAAGGGTGATAAGCCCTCCCCCCCCGGCCATGGAATCCACGAAACCGGCGAAAGCTATGGCAAGGGCAAGAAGGGCCGTGTCGCCGGGACCGAGAGTCACTTTTTAACTTGCGGTTGCGGTACGGAGAAAAGAACGCTGAAGCCGCCCTCCGGCGGATTGACCGCCCTTATGGAACCGCCGTGCAGGTCCACGGCCAGCTTGGAGAAATGCAGGTTCAGGCCGATGGCGGTGCGGGTCTTCCTAAGCTCGTCCTTTCCGTAATATTTGGAGAACAGTATTGGCAGATAATGCGTAGGGACCGGCTCGCCGGTGTCCGTAACGTCGAAGTGGAAGGCGGAGTCCCTGTAGGAAACGCGCAGGAAAATCCGGCCGGTCTTGGGGGTGAAGCGGAAAGAGTTCAGCAGAAGGTTGATGATGATGCCTTCCAGCAGGCGGCGGTCCACCACGATTTCTGGCGGCACGTCGGAAGACAGGGGGGACAGCTCCACCATGTCGGTCTTGAAGAAGGAAAGCATCTTTGCTTCGTTGACCGCGGAATTGAGAAGTTCGGCAAGGTTTTCCGGCTTGAGGGAAGGCCTGAGAACATTCTGCTCTATCTGGGTCACGTCGGCGAGGGTTATCATTATGCGCTGCTGCATCCGGCTGCACTGCATAATGATGTTGAGGAGCGCGTCGCTCTGTCCTCCGGCGCGGGCCTCCTCCACGGCGGTGGAGCAGGCGAGCATTATAGACGCCAGAGGGTTGCGCAGATCGTGCAGCGTGGTGGAAATTATGTGGTGGTAAATGTCCTCGGAAAGCGTTATCTCCCTTTTAAGCGCCCGCACGGCCAGCACGGCGCACAGGACAAGGCCTATGGTGACGAACCAGGACACGAAGTCCGTCATGTTGCGCGGAAGGCCGCCCGTCTGCAGGAATTCCAGCACGACGGCGGACACAAGAAGCACGTAAAGAAATCTCTCCAGGAAACGCACTTTGCCAAAAATAGCGCTCTCACCCATGTAAGCAAATCCCCGTTTAATCCGCGGATTCCGTCTTCCCGCGGTAAAGTACCAGCTTGGAAAACCCCGGCATACCGGCCAGGGCGTCAATCAGATTCGGCCTTCTAAGGTTGCGGTGCGCCGTAACCGCGCAGAGCGCGAAGACGGCGGCAGCCCATATTTTCCCCGCCGGGAACGTCCCGGACGGAGGATGAAGCCAGCAGCGGACTGCCGCATCCGCTATGGAAAGGGCCAGTAGGCACGCATACAGAATGTTAGCCCAATATGCGACCCTGACCTTTCCGTCAGCCCCGGACACCAGCCTTGCGCAGAGCGGGACCACAGCATACAGCCCGGCGGAGTAAACCGCGCCGAAGAAAAAGCCGGAAACATATTTCCCGGCGTATATCTGCCCGGCGCCCGGCGCCACCAGCGCCAGGACAAATGTCAAAGCCAGCTCCATTCAGCAATCTCCCGTCCGGACCGCTTAACATTGTATATATTTAGCCCGCGTTCCGGAACAGCGTCATGACGAAAGAGCGGCGAATCAGGCCGGTTTGCCTACCGGTTCAGGGAACAGCAGCGTAAGCGTAAGGCGGAGGCCGAGCTTGTCGCCGTTCATTTCAGCGTCGTAAATGCCTGCCGCGCCAAGGCTGAACTTCTGGGAGCCCAGCTCGCAAATACGGCTCAGGCCAAGGACTACAGGCAGCGACCACTTTTTGGCCTTCCAGTCATAGGTGTTTTCAGCGCTGGCGTTTATCGTCAGGCCGTCAGAGAAGGTATACGCGCCGAAAGGCTTCAGGTAGGTGGAGCTGATGTCCGTGCGGTTCTTGTTGCCCGCGAAGGACCACACTTGGTTGGCCATGAAACCGGCCGTCCAGGGCCCGCGCTGCGTCAGGATGACGCCGGTGGGGCCGGCCCCCCATTTTTCGCTTCCCAACAGGCGGTCTGTAGCCGTAGGAAGATGGAGTATCGGTCCAAGGCCCCACTTGAAAGGCTTCCCGCCCGGGTGCATGGGCGTGAAGAAGAAGCTCTGCTCCCAGTCGCTCAGGCCGCGCTGGGAGGTGGTGCCTATGACGTCATGCTGGCTTACATAGGAAAAGACAGAACGCGCGACAACCGCATAGTCCTTGTTGAAAGGCAGGGGAATGACGGGCTGCGCGCGCAGCATGTAGACCGTCCCGTTACGTTCGGCACCCTGCCCGAAATAAAAGTTGTTCTGCAGCGGGACATTTATCAACGGAGCGACTGGGTCCTGCAGTTTTTTCGCAAGCCCCTCGTTGGTGGAAGCGGCCTCTTCGGCCGCGCTGGCCGCGCCGCAGCACGCGAGCAAAGACAGGCAGACATACGGCAAAAACGTTTTTTTCATCTGACACCCTCCTGTTTGAGTCCCAAGGAACGTGCCCGCCGGGAAACGGCAGGCCGGATACAAAACGATAGCAATTTGGGCACGGCGGGCAAAACGCCCCCCCGGACAGTAGACCAATGGTCCCAGAAACGCGTAGGCATAAATACTTGCAGGGAAGCGCCGCGCGGCCCATAGGAACAGCCCTCATATTTATTAGAATTTAAATATACCCATCCATCATATGAGGAGCCGCCCATGTTCAAGCTGTTAGCCGCAACCGTTTTGCTCGCCGCCTCTTCAGCAGGAGCGGAAGAATTCGCCCTGTCCTCCATACGCCTGTCTGACATAAGAAACTCCGCCGAAGCCATACAGAAGGACAGGCTGCCTTCCGCCTCACCGAATCTGCGGGAGTGGACAGTCATCGCCTACATGAACGGCAAGAACAACGTGGAGAAATACGCCTTTTCCGACCTTGAGGAGATGATGGCCGTGGGCTCCACGGACAAGGTCGCCATGGTGGCGGAAATAGGCGGCATCAGGGCCGGCAAGGTCCGGCGGATGCTGGTGGGAAAGAAAAACGGCCAGACGGAAAACAACACCGTTTACTCGGAAGGCAAATCTGACATGGGTGATTACCGCAACGCCGCGGCCTTCATATCGTGGGCCAAGGCCACATTCCCCGCCAGGCGGTACATGGTGGTTCTCTGGAACCACGGCATGGGCTGGACTGATATCCCGAGCTGGGCCTACAGCGGGAACAAATCCATTCTTTTCGACGAACAGACACGCAATTACGTCCGCACCCGCCAGATGGCGGAAATGCTGCGCTCCGCCGGCGGGACGGACGTGCTGGTCTTCAACGCCTGCGTGATGCAGATGGCCGAAATACTTTACGAAATGAAGGACACCGCCGGTCTTATTGTAGGCTCGGAAGAGAACATGCTGGGCCCCGGCCTCGACTACGACAAGCTGCTCGCTTTCCTTAACGCCTCCCCTTCGGCCGACAGCAAAACGCTTTCCAAATGGTTCGTAAAGTCTTACAGCGACTATTTCGCCAACGGGGACCCGCGCTTCGGGCTTACACCCGCCAACACAAAAAATATAGGCGTCACGCTTTCGGCGGTAAACCCCCAGGCGGTCAGCCGACTGCCGCAGTATATTGACACCTTCAGCAAGGCGGTCATGGCGGCGAACGACGCTGAAGCCGTAAAATACGCCGTTTCGAAAACCATACGCTTCGGCTCCATAGACGCGGAAAAATACATGTCCAGCTACGGAGACCTTGGGCAATTCGCCCTGCTGGTGGCGGAAAAGAGCGCGAACCAGCAGGTGAAATCCTCCGCGCAGGCGCTTGTTTCTTTCATCGACAGGGAGCTTGTGTCGGCCCAGGTCGGCCTGCACACGG
>CAYPTM010000145.1:0-6334 GCA_964413345.1 uncultured Elusimicrobiales bacterium | reverse complement strand
CGGTACTGGGCATGGGCAACGACGGCCACACCGCGTCGCTGTTCCCCGGTTCGGACGCGCTGCTTGAGTCCGAACGCGCGGCCATCGCGGCCGACGCGCCGGAGGGCGTGACGCCTTCCGCCAGAATAACTCTTTCTCCGCCGGCATTGCGGGCCGCCCGGCGGACGCTGTTCCTGGTTTCCGGCCCGGAAAAACATGGAGCCCTGCGGTCTTTCCTCGCGGGGAAGGGGGAATGCCCCGCGCTGTCCGCCATAGGCGGAGGCGGCGCCGCGGTTTACGCGGACGGGGGCGCTATCAATGGCTGACGCTGGTATGGTCGCTGCAACATTAGGGAGAACTGAAATGTCGGTCCTTTCCGCTATCTTCACGCTGCTGTTTGTAATGGACCCGTTGGGCAACATCCCGCTGTTCATAACGGTGCTGAAAAACGTGCCGCCCGAACGGCGCCGCAAAATAGTCGTGCGCGAACTTTTCATCGCGCTCGGCATACTGGTTTTCTTCCTGTTTTTCGGGAAACTCATCCTTGACCTGATGAGCATAGACCAGATATCGCTAAGCGTGGCGGGCGGCATAGTGCTGTTCCTTATCGCACTGCAGATGATATTCCCGTCCAAGCATAACACCTTCGCGGACAGCCCCGCCGGGGAGCCGTTCATCGTCCCGCTGGCCATACCGCTGGTGGTCGGCCCGTCGGTGATGAGCATGGTGCTGATAATGGTGTCGCAGTCGGACAAGGGGTCTGTGCACTGGCTTGGCATAATAGGCGCGGCCTGGCTGCTCAATTCAGTGGTGCTGCTGCTGGCCTTCCCCATAAGCCGCATACTGGGCGAGCGCGGCATGATAGCCATGGAACGCCTCATGGGCATGCTGCTCACCACCATTTCCATACAGATGCTGCTTTCCGGTATAGGAAAGCTGCTCAAGGCGAATTGAACATGGTTAAAAAAATATTGCTTCTGGCCGTTTTCTTCTTACCTTCCTTCGCCGGCGCTCAGGCTGATAAGCCTGAGATACGCGTGTTCCACAAGACGCACTGCAAGGTCTGCCTGGCGGTCAAAAATGAAGTTCTGCCTCCGGTGGCGGCAAAGTATGGCGACCGCGTGAACTGGATTTACATAGATACGGAAGAGAAGGAGGACAATCTTTCCCTGCTCATCGGCTATGCCGAGCAGTACGGCAAGGATTCCGTGGTGCCTTCCATAGCGGTGGGAAACCGGTTCCTGTCCGGCAGAAAGGATATAGAGGCCAATCTGGTCCCGGCCATAGAGGCCGCGCTTGCGGGAGAGGGCGAGGCCGGCGTTTCCGGCAAGAGCCTCGCGGCTGTGTTTTCGTCCATGTCGCTTTGGGCGGTCATAGGAAGCGGGCTTATAGACGGCATAAATCCCTGCGCCTTTGCCGTGATAGTGTTTTTCATATCCTTCCTCACGGTCTACGGCTATAACAGGCGCGAGATACTTGTTGTCGGCATGGCCTATTGCATGGCGGTATTCGGCACCTATCTGCTGCTGGGGCTTGGACTGTTCCGTGTCCTCTACGCCATGAGCGGTTTTTACGCCGTAATGAAGGCGTTTTATTACATAGTGGCCCTGCTTTGCTTCGCTCTGGTCGCGTTCAGCGTGTACGATTTCTATATCTACCGCAAAACCGGGCAGAGCGAGGGCCTTACTCTTCAGATACCGAAGGGGCTTAAACTCAGGATAAACCGCATAATAGGCCGTCTGCGCGGGCAGGAGAGCCGGTCCAGCCTTTGGCGGCTTTTCACGGCGGCCCTTGTTGTCGGCATACTGGTGTCACTGATAGAGGCAGTCTGCACGGGGCAGATTTACGTGCCGACCATCGCCTTTATCATGAAGGACCACGCGCTCCGCGCCAAAGCCTGGGCCTATCTGCTTCTATACAACGTGATGTTCATAGTGCCTTTGCTGGGGGTGTTCGCCCTTTCTCTGCTGGGGACTGAATCCGACAGGTTCAACACCTTTCTCAAGGCGCATCTCGCCACGATGAAAGTCCTTCTGGCGCTGGTTTTCCTCTCGCTGGGCGTTCTGATGCTGAGAAGCTGATTCCGGCGTCGGCGACTATTTCCGTTACGGCCTCCCGCTCATTGCAATCCGGGGGGCCTTTTGTTTGCCGGACGGGTGGCTAATTTCGAAAGCGGGGTGTAAACTATCCCTGACACGCCGTATGCCGGGTCCTTTCCCGGTCGGCGGAGGCTATTTATGGAACAGGTAAACAGAAAGACCTTGCAGCAGATGATAGAGCAGCAGGTCGGCAAATGGGAGCTGGCGCCCAAACCGGGCGGCGGGCCGGACAGGCCGGAATTCGAGCCGGTCATCACCGTTTCCCGCCTGCCGGGATGCAATGCCGGCGAAATAGTGCAGAAGGCGTCCGAAAAGCTGGGTTTCGACGTTTTCAACGGCAAGCTGGTGGAGCTTGTCGCGCAGGACGCCAATCTCAGCCAGAGCGTAGCTGAGACCCTGGACGAAAAGCAGATATCCGCCGTGGAGGAATGGGTCAAGGGCCTTGTCGTGAACAGGTATTTTTCCTCGGACAACTTCTTCTTCCGGCTTTCCAAGATAGTGGGAACAATCGGCCGGCACGGCCGGGCCATAATAGTGGGGCGCGGGGCGAGCATGATGCTTCCCCCTCACGACTGCCTGCGCGTTCTTCTAGTGGCCCCGCTTGAAGTCCGGGTGGACAACGTGGTCAAAAAGTTCGGCGTTCCCCGCGAGGACGCCCGCCGGCGCGTGATAAACAGGGAATCCGACCGGCGCGCCTACGTCCGCCGCTACTTCAACGCCGATATGACGGACCCTCTTCTTTACGACATCGTGCTGAATACCGACGGAATGGGAATCGACGCTTCCGCCGATATAATCGTGTCCGCGTGGAAGGCCAAGCAGGCGCTTCGCAAGCTAAAGCACTGAATATTGCCGCAATGAATGCTAAATGGCAAACCCCGCCCAGCGGCGGGGTTTGCTATTGCGCGTCCATATTGATAAATTTATAGATACGGATAATAAATGTATACATTAAGCCGACTGTTTCTTACAGCCAGACTTTTCTTCCGCATAGCGCGGCCCGGACTGTACTGGAAAATACTGCTTAACGGCTTCCGCACCGCGCTCGGGCTGCATTATCCCGCGTCGGCGGTGCTGGGGCTCACCTATTCGTGCCAGTGCAAGTGCGTCCATTGTTCCGCCGGGCGTTACGCCAAAAAACCGCAGGAGGAGCTTTCCACCGAGGAATGGTTCTCCCTGCTGGACCGCATAGCGGAAACCGGCGCTCCCCGCGTGAACCTCAGCGGGGGGGAAGCCCTTCTGCGAAAAGACATCTTCGACATAGTGCGCCGGGCCTCAAGGAATTTCACCGTAGTGCTGGAAAGCAACGGCCGCCTGCTGGATGAGGGGAATGTCATCCGGCTCAAGGAAGCCGGAATATCCCTGATAGCGGTCAGCATAGACAGTCCTGTTTCTTCCGAGCATGACGGCCTGCGCGGTCTGGACGGCTGTTACAAGGACGCCGTGCGCGGTCTTGAAAGTTGCGTCAGGCACAATGTCCCCTGCCTGATTTCGACTTATGTCTGCGCGGAGCGCAAATCCAAGGAAAACATAGACGCGATAATGGCCCTCGCCCGCAGGCTCCGCGTGGATGCCGTGCGCGTCATGCCGGCCCGTCCGGTGGGAAGTTTCTCCTGCAGTACGGACTCGCTCCTCTCCCCGCAGGATGAGCTTGATGTCATGCGCGCCATAGACCCTTCCATAGCCTATTTCAGCGGCATACCGGCCCCGTCCTCCTGCGGCATATTCTCCCGCGCGATATTCTACGTGTCCCCTTATGGCGAGGTGCAGCCCTGCCCCTATCTCCCGATACTGTTCGGCAGCGTGCGGACCGAGTCTCTCCAGGTCATACTTGAAAGAATGTGGACACATTCCGCTTTTTCCGTGAAGAAAGAACGCTGCCTCGCTCTGGACGCCGATTTCCGGCGCAAGTATATAGACGCTTCCGGCAAATATCCGGCGGAGGCTCCCCGCCGATGAAAGTAGCCTTCGTTACCAGCCATTACGAGAATCTTGGACTGGAATACCTTTCGGCCCGCATGAAGGCGGAGGGGCGGCGGGTGCGCCTGTTTTTCGAGCCGGGGCTGTTCCACAATTTTTTCATGGAGCGCGGGTTCCTCCACCGCCTGTTCAGTTTCGATGAACATATATTGCGCGGCATTGAAGAATGGAAGCCGGATATAGCCGCGTTTTCCGTCATTTCCGACAATTACGGCTGGACGCTGAGGATGGCGCGGGAGATAAAGCGCCGCACCGGCGCGGTCATAGTTTTCGGCGGGGTGCACCCCACGTCCGTGCCGGACTTCGTGCTGGAGGACGGCGTCGCGGATTATCTGGTCCTTGGCGAGGGCGAGGACGCCTTTTCGGAACTGGTTTCCGCCGTCGAGCGGGGGGAGGACGCGTCCGGCCTGCGGAACATAGCCTGCGTCCGGGACGGTAAGAAGATAATCAACCCGCTCCGTCCGCCGATTCCCGGTCTTGACGGGCTGCCGTTCCCGGACAAGGACCTGTTTTTCGAGGAATGCCCCGCCGCCGTGCGTGCCAGTTACATGCTTCTTGGCAGCAGGGGCTGCCCTAACTCCTGCTCCTACTGCTGGAACAGCATGACGCACCGCGTCTACCCGGGCGGCGTATATTTCCGCCGCCGCTCGCCGCAAAACGTGATAGCGGAACTGCGCGCGGCGAAAGCCCGCTACGGCATTAAAAAAGTCACTTTTTACGACGAGGTTTTCACCGACGACCCTGTGTGGCTCAGGACTTTCCTTGAACTGTACAGGGATGAGATAGGCCTGCCGTTTTTCTGCTGCGTCCATCCGGACGCGGTCACCGAAGAGAGCGTGAAGCTGCTTTCCGACGCGGGCTGCGCCGCCATCAACATAGGCATACAGACCATAAACGAGGAAACCCGCGTCCGCGTGCTGGGCCGCCCGGGAAACAACGATTCCGTTTCCCACGCCATGAAGCTGCTGCGCGCCTCGAAGATATTCGTCTATTCCAACATCATGCTCGGCCTGCCGGGAGAGGGGGAGGAGGAAGTTGTCCGCACGCTCCGCTTCTGCGCCGAACATAAGGCCGATCTTCCGGCCATATACTGGCTGCGTTATTATCCGGGAACGCGGATAGTAAATCTCGCGTGCGAGCGCGGTATACTGACCGCCGAGCAGGTCAAGGAAATAAACCAAAGCCGGGAATACCTGCCCTACGCGATAACCGGCAACACCTATTCCAAAAACATACAGCGTCTGGGAAACCTGATACTGCTCACCGGCGTCTTGCCGGAGCGCTTTGTAAATTACGTCGCGGACAAAAAGCTGTACCGGTATTTTTACGGCGGCAATCTGCTGTTCCCCATGATACTGCTGGTGGGCTGGGGCAAAATGCTATTTTGCGGCAAGCGGAATCCCTTCCATTATTTCGGTTTCAGGGACTATGCGGCCTATTATCTCCGCTATTCCTTCCGGCGGCTGCTGGCGGCGGTCGGCCTATGAAAGAACGCCTCCTCCCTTTTCTGAAGAACCGGTTATTCCTTGCCATGCTCTGCGCTGCGGCCATCCTTGTCGTTGCACACCGCAGGGAGCTGTCTGACAATCTCCTTGTCTACGCGGACGTGGACTACTATTATCTGCTCAACGGCTGGCGGGACGCTTCCCTCCTTGGCAAGGACCCTTTCATGACTGTCTTCCGCGCGGACAAGGCATTCCTCCTGCATACCATTCCTTTCGTCCGCCCCCTGCTCCCTCTCGAGGTATGGCTGTCCGGCTTCATCTCTATTTCCCAATTGCTGGTGTGGAAGGGCATGCTGATGGGCATGGCGGCGGCATTGCTGGTGTTTCTGACCGGCAGGCGTCTGTCCGGGGATAACGGAGCTTTCCACCTGACTCTGCTTTTTTCGGTTTATTCTTTCCTCTGCATGGACACCTACTTCGGCGGGCTGATGCGTTCTCTGGGCGGCCCGCTGGCCTGCCTGATACTGTATCTGCTTGTTTGCGAAAGACCCCGCGCGGTGGCGCTGCTTCTGCCGGTTGTTTATGTTTTTTATGCAGGCATACTCCCGTTCACCGGTTGCGCGGCGCTGCTGTCCGCCCTGTTCCTGGGTGAGAGAGGCCGCCGCAAGGGGAACATCCTGACGCTGGCGGCGGTCTGCGCCGGGCTCGGCGCGTACATGCTGGTTTTCGACCGCTGGCTCTTTGCCCCTTCCGCCGCATACCACTGGAAGGACGTGATGGAACGGCAGGGTGGCATAGTGCTTCTGCGGAATTATTTTCTTAACGTCGGCG
>CAYPTM010000144.1:0-6381 GCA_964413345.1 uncultured Elusimicrobiales bacterium | reverse complement strand
CGCCTATGACCACCAGCAGGGCCTTGATGATGGCCAGGGTGAGCGGTATCTTCAGGATGAAAGTCGTGCCCTTGCCAAGCTCCGTGTTGATGTCGATGAGGCCGTTGACGGACGATATCATGGTCTTCACCACGTCCATGCCCACGCCCCGGCCCGAGAGGTCCGTCACCTTTTCCGCCGTGGAGAAGCCGGGCAGGAAGGTGAGGTGGATCTTGTCCATGTCGGACATCTTCTTGAGCTGGCTCTCGGTTATTATGCCTTTCTTGAGCGCGTGCTGACCTATCTTTTCCGGGTCCATGCCGCGGCCGTCGTCCTGCACCTCTATCCAGATGCTGTTGCCCTTGTGGGATGCGCGGAGCAGTATCTTCCCGGTCGAGGTCTTGCCGTTGCGGACGCGCGTCTCGGAGTCTTCCAGGCCGTGGTCTATGGCGTTGCGGACCATGTGGGTAAGCGGGTCGCCCAGGCTGTCCACGATTTTCTTGTCCAGCTCGGTCTCTTCGCCTTCTATGACGAAGTTGACTTCCTTGCCGAGCTGTTTGGTAATGTCGCGCACAATGCGCTTGAACCGCGTGAAAACGCCCTCGATGGGAACCATGCGCGCCTGCATGACGCCTGTCTGTATGTCGCTGGATATCTTGCCGAGGGTGCTGGTAACCTCGTCAAGCGAATGGGCGGAGGAGATGAGCGCGCCCTTGCTCACCCGCTCGAATATCATGCTGAGCTTGGAGTTCATGTCGTTGAGAACGGAGTTGAGCTTGTGGTCTTTCTTTTCGCTCTCTTCGCCCAGTTCCTTGGACAGAAGCTGTTGATAGCTGCGCAGCTGTGAAACAGCCTGCGCTATCTCGCGCTGGGCGGAAATTTCCCGTCCTATATGGCCCACTATCTGCGAGTAGCGAGCGCGCACGATAACAAGCTCTCCGGAAAGGTTCATCAGGTTGTCCAGCTTGTTGGAATCTATGCGGATGGTGGAAAGCTCTATTCCCCCTGTTTTAGCTGCGACCTTCTCTTCTTGAGGCTTTGCCATTTCTTCCATATGATGTTCCTCCGGTTTGGCTGGCTCCTTATCTTGTGTTACGGCCGCCGCGGGCGGGTTCGCCTTCTGTGGCTGGGCCTGGACCGCGGGGGCGCAGTTCTTTTCCTCAAGGCGCTCTATGGACATCATCTTGAAACCGTCAAGAATAAGCGCGCGCTTGATGTCTTTCTCGTGCTGGGCCGAAACGTAAATCACGCTGAACGGAACGCTGTTCTGCGTGATGGCGTCATCTATATTGTCCAACTGGGGTTCGACGGCAATTATCTGCCCGGTGCGGGCCAGGCGCTCCGTCACTATAAGCGCCTTTATGCTCTTCATCGGGATATGGGCTTCCAGTTCCCCGTTTATCTGGAACACCGCCAGCCCTTCCTTAAGGGCGGCCGTGCAGCGGACTTTCATGTCCTCTGTCATGCTGATGTGCTGGACTATGGAGTCCGCCTGCGCCGCGGGAGCCGCGGGTTGAGGGGCCTGCTGCGGTTTTGCTTCAGCCGCCTTAGGCCCTTCATGCAGCTTCGTAAAGTGTTCATCAAGATATTCCAGCAGTGCCGTGTCATCGCCCTGGGGCGTGGTGCTGTTGCGGTATGCCGTGAGTATGTCGTTGATGGCGTCCACCGCGGAGAACAGCACCGATACGGTCTCGCTGTTCGGAACGGTCTTGCGCTCGCGCAGGAGGGCCATGATGTTTTCCATCTTGTGCGCGATCGCCGCGGGGCGCGCCGCGCCTATGAGCCCGGCGGAACCCTTGAGCGTGTGGACTATCCTGAAAAGTTCGTTTATGTCGGAACTCTGCCCGCTTTCGCAGGCCAGCAGCAGGTTGTTGAAGACGTCGATGTTTGAAAGGGCGTCGTCGACAAACTTGGCCAGATACTTGGGGTTGATGTGGTCTTCCGGCTGAGGCTGGGCCTTTTTGGGCGCGGGCGGTTTCGCCGCCGGTGCCGGAGGCATGACAGGGGGCTGCGCGGCCGCCGGTTGTGGCGGCGTGACAGGCTGCTGGGGCGCGGGAGGCGCAGGCTGCTGCGGAGCCGCGGCGGGCTTCGGCGCCGGCGCGGGGGCTTCCCCGGTCAGCAATTTCGATATTTTCCCGAAGACTTCCCCGATGTCGTCTATTTCCGTGCCGGTTTCCTTGATATGGGTGAATTCCTCTTCCAGCGCGTCGAACGCTTCGAAGAGGACGTCTATGGAGGTGACGTCAAGGCTGATTTCCTTGGTGCGCAGCTTCTGAAGCACCGTTTCCATTTCGTGCGTAAGGCGGGTCGTCGTCTTGAGGCCTGCGAAAGCCGCCATGCCCTTCATGTTGTGGGCGGCGCGGAACATCTCATGCAGGTCGTCGTCTGACATGCCCTTACCCTGCTTGGCGGCGGTTTCGGCCTCCACCAGCTTGGTGTTGAGCAGCTGCACGTAAGTGGCGAATTCCCCCAGCATGGCGGCCAACAGCTCCGCCCTTTCCTCCGGGGACATTTCGTTTTCGTAATCAGACATTGTATCGCTCCAAAATCATTCCTGCGCTATGCCGGTCACACGGCTCACGCCTTCAGCAATCTTCATCAGGTCCAGATGTATGTCAACCGCGCCCCTGAGGTAGGCGGCCTTGGGCATGCCGTAGACGACGCATGAATCCTCGCTCTGGGCTATGACATACGAGCCCTTCTCGTGCATTTTGACCAGGCCTTCCGTGCCGTCGTCGCCCATGCCGGTCAGTATGATTCCGAGGGCGTTTTCCCTGTAGTGCTCCGAAACCGAACCGAAAAGCACGTTGCAGGACGGGCAATGCCCGCTGACCTTGTCGTTGCCGGCCACTTTCAGTATGGTGCGCGAGGGCGTTCTTACCACGCGCATCTGTATGCCGCCGGGGGCGAGGTAGCAGGTCCCGGCAAGCACCTGGTCCCCGTCTTTCGCCTCCACCACCTTCATTTTAGAGATGGAGTTGAGGCGTTCCGCGAAACTCTTCGTAAAGTTGGGCGGCATGTGCTGAACCCAGACTATCGGCTTCATGTTGGCCGGCAGTTTCGGGATAATCTCTCCCGCCGCGTGAACGCCGCCGGTTGAAGACCCCATGGCAATGAGGTCTATCGCCCTGCGGGGCAGTGTTTCCGAAAACTCGGGCTTCTGGACCGCGGCCGCCCCCGGAACTTTGTGGGAGGCGTCCGCCGGGGCGCTGCCGTCGCCCTTGCGTATGCCGGCGAACCGGCTTTTCATCACTATAAATTTAATCTTCTGGACGAGGTCTTCCGCCACCTCCTCCAGATTGTGCGCACCGCCGGTCGGCTTCAGCATGAAGTCCACGGCGCCGGCTTCCAGCGCCTTGATGGTGACCGCCGCTCCCTCCCAGGTCAGGGAACTGAACATGAAGACCGGGAGAGGATTGTCCTTCATTATTATCCGGAGCGCGTCCAGGCCGTTCATGACCGGCATTTCGCAGTCCAGGATGAGTATGTCCGGCTTTAAAGACTTCACCAGCGCCACGGCTTCCTTGCCGTTCTTGGCCTGGGCGATTATCTTTATCTGTTTGTGCTCCAGAACGTCCGTGAGCACTTCCCTCAGGAAGGGCGAGTCATCCGCGATTATGGCGCGTATCATTACGCGGCTCCCTGGGGGTCGGCCACCGGCGACTGGCGCCGGTAAACGCCGTGAGCTATGAATTTAAACTGTGATTTGACGTCGTTAAGCGTTTCCGAAAGGCTGACAAAGAGGAAGCCGCGTTCGGTGGAGGCTCTGGATATGGAGTCCACCGCCTTCTGCTTTGACTCCTTGTCGAAATAAATAAGGGCATTGCGCAAAAAAATGATGTCAGCGTTGCGCACGGGAGGCATTTCCATGAAATTGTGCTGCTTGAAAGTGACAAGCCTCTTTATTTCCGGCTTTATGGCGTATTCCGGGCGGGAATATGTCCCCTGCGCGGGTATTTCCTGGAAATACCTGTGCAGCTCGTCCTTCGGGACCAGCTTCACGCTTTTTTCGCTGTACACTCCGGCGCGGGCCTCGTTCAGCACGTCGGTGTTGATGTCCGTTGCCAGAATGGAGAACGTCACTCCGGGGTGTGCCTTCTGGTACTCGTGCGTCACCAGGGCCAGGGTGTACGGCTCCTCTCCGCTGGACGATGCCGCCGACCATATGCGTATTTCCCGCTGCCCGGGGCGGCTTGCCAGTATTTCCGGGATGGTTTTGTTGACCAGGAAGGTGAACTGGTTGTCGTGCCTGTAAAAGAACGTTTCGTTGGTGGTGATAGCGTTGACAAAAACCTCCGCCTCGGCGCTGCCGGGGCGTTCCAGAAGGGCCACGTATTCCGTGAAGGACTTGAGACCCATGTCTATCAGCCGCCTTCTCAGCCGTGTTATGACAAGCGGCTTTTTAGTGGACAGAAGATAGACTCCGCTTTTTTTGTACATTATTTCGCGGATACGCTGGAATTCGGCCTCGCTTATGGACAAACCGCCAATGACGGGGGACTCGTAAGCGGGCTGAGACGGAGGTTTTTTGTCAAGCATGGCAATTTTGTTCGGACTCAGACTGACGCAAGAAGCTCTGTCTCTTCATGCGTGAAGATGCGGTCCAGATCCAGAATGAGCAGCATCTCGTTTCCCGTCTTGAGAACGCCTGTTATGAACTGCTGGTCGACTTCCGAAACTATTGACGGGGCCTTTTCCAGATTGGCCCAGTCCGCGCGGATGACCTTGGCGACCGAATCCACGGTCAGGCCCACCCGGGCCTTCCCGATTTCCGCCACAATGATTCTGGAGGAAGTGGAGTTCTTTTCGCCGGCCTTGACCATGTTGAAGCGCGTCTTCATGTCTATGACCGGAATGACGCGCCCGCGCAGGTTTATAATGCCCTCGATGAATTCGGGAGAGCGCGGTATCTTCACCACGTTGGTGTACCGTATTATCTCCTGAATCTTCGTGATGGGCGCGCCAAAGAATTCGTCGCCCAGCGTGAAGCTAACGACCTGCAGGAGGTCTTTTTCGCTCATAATCCCTCCGCTGCGCGCTTGATGGCGGCCATCAGTGTGTCGCTCACCTTGTGCAGATCAAGAATGATAAGCATCCTGCCCACGCCCTGCCCCAGCCCTTTGATAACCTCGCGGTCTATCTTGAGCTTTACGTCCGGGGCCGGGTCGATGCGGGAGGCCTCTATCTTGATGTTGTCGAGAATCTCGTCCACTATCATGGAGAAGCGCGTTCCGTAGACTTCCAGCACCATTATCTTGGTGAGTTCGTCGAACGGCTTCTCCGTCAGGTGGAACGCCTTGCGGGGATCGAACACCGGCACGATATTGCCGCGGATGTTGATCACCCCCAGCACGAACGGCGGGGTCTGGGGTATGGGCGTGATCGTATGCACCCGTATGACCTCCTGCACGTTCGTGATGTCGACGGCGTATTCTTCGTTGGCGAGCTTGAAGCAGACCAGCTGTATCACCTGGCCCGAGTGCTCGTCCTGTTCCGCCTGGTTAATCTCTGACATAGGCTCCTCAATTACGAGTGCTTTGGCGGCTGGGCAGCGTGAGGCTGCGCCGCGTGCTGGGGTTTCGCCGCTCCCGGCTTGGCTTCCACCTTGTGATGGAGCGCGGTCGTGACCGCCGGCTTCTTGACTGAATCAACCGCATTGGCTCGCTCCAGGGCTTCGCTGACGCGGAACACCGCGACTTCCTTCTTGAGCGCATTGGCCTGCGAGGCGAGCTCTTCCGACGACGCGGCCAACTCTTCGGAGGCGGAGGCGTTCGATTCTGTGATGGAGGTGTTTTCCTCCATCGCGGCCGCCTGTTCCTGCGTGGTGGCGGACACGGACTGGAGCTGCGTGGCTATCTTGCCGATGTCCACGACTATTGCCTTAATGCTGTCTCCCGCCGACTTGGAGAGCGTGACGCCGGTTTCCGTCTGCTGGAGGCTTTCCTTGATGAGGGCGGTGATTTCCTTGGCGGAGGAGGCGCTTCTCTCCGCGAGCTTGCGCACTTCGTCCGCGACGACCGCGAAGCCCTTGCCGTGTTCGCCTGCGCGCGCGGCTTCAATCGCCGCGTTGAGGGCGAGCAGGTTGGTCTGGTCGGCTATGTCGGTGATGATGGTGATGGCCTCGGATATCTGCTTGGAGCTCTTCTCGATGGCCGGGATCAGCCACTTGTCCGTGTAGCTGGCGTCGCGGGGATCCATTCGATAGGCCCAGGAGGAGGCGTATTCGACGCCGATGCGCGACTTGGTCGATGGATCGATGGAGTCGCGGTAGTAATCGACCTTGATTATCAGGCTCCGGCCGTCGGGATCGGGGACGATCCTGTCGAGGGAGGGGATGAGCTCGGCGCCCTTCTCGGGCAGGGGCAAGGCGTCCCGCCTGAGCCGGACCGAGCTCAATACGGC
>CAYPTM010000143.1:0-6389 GCA_964413345.1 uncultured Elusimicrobiales bacterium | reverse complement strand
GCGACCCCTTCAAGGACACCTCCTCGGTGGCCATGAACCCGGTCATCAAGTTCACCACGCTCTTCGGCCTGCTGGCCGTGGAGCTGGCGATCACGCTGGACCCGAAGGTCAGCCACACGCTGGCCGCGGTGTTCCTGCTCGTCAGCATGGTCTTCGTGTGGCGCTCCTTCTACGCCATGCGCATCCCGCAGGACCTCAAATAAATAGGGACAGACACCTATTAACGGAACTCCCCGGCAACCCCGGGGAGTTCTTTTTTGGGGGGCGGCGTGGATATGGGGTCCTCGGGCACGGCGTCGCAAACACCGTTCGCGCGCCTTGTCGCTCGGCCCTCGCGCTATGCAAGCTCGGGCCTCCGCGACATCCCTCGAACCCCATATCCCCGCCGCCCCTTCTGTCTTCACGCCCTAACGAACCCTCGGCCCATTTAGCAATCGAACCATTTGCTAAAATATTTGCAAGTTGGTCTGTGGTGGTGGTCTGGATATGGTAAAAAAATACTCGTTCGTAGATATTGCGCTAGCATTAGGACTTGTAGCGCTTCTTGCTTATGGACAGTATGTAATCGTTCTCGGGATAGTGGCGCTTTTCGCTACTTTCTGGTTTCTTGGCTTTATGGGTAAATGTAAGGATGGGAGGTTTAAATTGATAGCGGCCATTCTTACATATCTAATCATTGCGTTGCTTTCGGCGATTTAATTGCTTCTAACGCAGGACGTAACTTTTGGTGTTTACTGTGAGCCGCCGGGGAGACATGGTGGTTTATTTTGGGTCTTTGGACCTATGTGTGATAGGGCTCAAATGCTCTTATCGGGTCAAGGGTTGCAGGGTATACTATCAGGGTAGTATCCTTGTAACTCGGGGGATTGGCCCCGGGGTATCCACGACCGGACCTTAATCCGGTGTATCCAGGGAAAGCAACTCAAATTGCTTTCCCTTTTTTGTTTGGGCAAGAAGACGCGGAAGGGGAGGCAAATGTATATGAATAAAACTGGGGCATATATAGTGTCGGGCATCATGAGTTTCCTTATAATAGGGGCGGTTTCTTCTGCAAAAGGAGAAGGGGCGGTAGACTTTGATGGAATAAGCAGCGGTGATAAGGTGTCTTGTGACTTGGGGAAATCGGTGGACTTTGAATTAAGCCCAGAGCCGGTTCCTGCGGTTCAGGCTGCAAACGGGGAGAGTCGTTTGTACAGAGCTGTGCTTGATGGTGTTTCAAAAGATAAAATCGCGCGAAATGCTGGTATCGGCATAAAAGAAAAGTCGCTTTTACTTAACAATAAAAGCGTGATTTTCGTCGATAATGATACGATTCTTGTGGCGGAGCTGGCCGGGAAAGAAAGGTACAATATAGTGCTTTCCATAAATGCCCCGGCGCTGACTCGATCGGTTAAAAATCGCGCTGTTTCTCTCGGGCGGCAGGATAAAGGATGGGTTCAGACGTGTATTACAGTTGCGCGGTGGGCGATTTTCATAAAAGACGGGATAGAAACTGGCAAGTGGGTCTATGATCTGGTTTGCGAGATGAAATGGGAGGCCGATGGCCCTGCGGAAGCCGGGCATATCCCTTTTGGCACCGAGGGCCAGGTTCGGACTTACGCGGCCCAAAAGTAGTTGTCGTGCAAGACCGGAGCGCTGAAATTGCTTTAGCGCTCCGGTAAGAGCTTGAATGATCGAAATTGTAAGACTATTGTTGCTATGGCTGGGGGCGAATTTCGCCTCCGGCCTGCTTGCCGGATTTTTACTTGCTCCTTTCAGCGGGATACCCGGGTTAAATGAACACGCACTGTTCCTTATAAAGGTGCTGCTTGGCGGCGGCTTGTTTTATTATGTCTTGCTTACAAAAGGGAAAACTTATGCGGTGGAGTTGTTCTCTGGTTTTGCCGTAAGCGCTAAGTTTTCGAAGGCGCTTAAATACTTCTCCTTATATCTCCTGTTTTTTGTCGGCATAGCGGGGGCTGTGCTGCTGGCTGTATATACCTACGCCAGACTGGCTTCGGTGCCGGTCGGTTCGTTGACCGCACCCATGTCTTCCAGCGCTGATTTTGAGCGTTTCGGTTCTTTGGAAACTTTAGCCGGCTGGGTGTTGTATCTGTTGGGTGCATGCGTGCTTGCCCCTCTTATAGAAGAAGTCTATTACCGCGGATTGCTGTTCACGGAGGCCAGGAAAAAATGGAATTTCTGGATATCAACGACCATCACTGCGATAGTCTTCGGCCTGTTCCATCCCAACATCCTCCTTGCTGTCCTGGATGGGGCGTTTCTCTGCTACACCTTTGATAAGGAGAAGGACCTTCAGACCAATATCCTGCTCCATTCGTTGCTGAATATCTTTTCTATTTCTATGATGGTGGCCCTTACGCGGTTTGGTTTTTAGGCGTAAGTGCGGGCAGGCCTTTCCTTTTAACTTTGATGCAGAACCGCCTGGGAGACCCGGCGGTTTTGTTTTCGGCGGGCGGGCAGCCGACAGGAGGGTGTCGGGGTGGCCTGCTAGGCTATATATAGTTGGGGTGGGGCGGCCGAATGTAATACATATAAAAGTATTGACAAATAGCCATATGAGGGGTAGACTATGAAAACATGAAAAAGACAAAGGATGAGGACAAGCCGGTGGGGAAACTGACGCGGGTGGATGATTTTCTTCCGCCTCCGGGCGCGCTGGCCATGCCGGAGGACACCGTAAAGGTGACGCTGGCGCTCAGCCGCTCCAGTGTGAGGTTCTTTAAGGAACAGGCCCGCCTCAACCACACCAAATACCAGCGCATGATCCGCAGTCTGGTGGACACCTACACCTCCCATTACCTGCACCATTAACCTAGGTCAGGCTTTTGCTTTGACCTTTTATACACCGGATGCCATTCCAGGGACGGCCGGGGATATGCCTCCGAGAACCAGTTGGGGAGGGGAGGCTCCGCCGCCGAAGGCGGTGGAGGGGAACCGCGCAACGGTTCCCTGCAGTCCTGGTTCGCGGAGGCGTAGCCCCGGACGGACTTGGCTATGGGGCGGCCTGATTAGTTACAATAGGAATGATGTTCTGGCTTAAGAAGATAATAGTGGCTTTCGCGCTGCCCCCGGGGTCCATGGTGGTGGCCTTCCTGCTGCTGGCCTTTTACCTCAAGCGGCGGGAGCGCCGGGCGGCACTGTTCTGCGCCGCGCTGGCCGCCTTTGCCTGGATAGCCACCACGCACGCTTTTGCCGACCTTACGCTGCGGCCGCTGGAGAGCAAATACGCCCGCCCGGAGAAGCCGGAGGGGGACGCGATAGTGCTGCTCTGCGCGGGCTCGCGCGACTGGACCAATGTGCTGTCGGCGGCGGAGAACCTTTACCCGCATACGCTCGAGCGCGCCGCCGCGGCGGCACTGCTGCACCGCAAGACCGGCCTGCCCATAGTGGTCTCCGGCGGCTCGCCCTTTACGACCTACCCGGAAGCCGAGGCCGTGGCCCGCTGGCTGGAGGAGGCCGGGGTGCCGCCCAAGGCCATCATCACCGAGACCTCGGCCCGCGACACCATAGAGAGCGCCGCGCGGGTGAAAAAGCTTTGCGACGAGAAGGGCTTCAAAAAAATACTGCTGCTGACCTTCGCCTACCATATACCGCGGGCGGTCTTCCTCTTCGAAAAGGCCGGGTTCGGGGACGTGGTGCCCTTCCCGGTGGCCCGCAGGGCAATGCCCGGCGCCAAGCGCGACATTACCGACTACCTGCCGGGCTCGAGCATGGATGCCCGCGCGGCCCTTAACGAGCGCCTGGGCCTGCTGGTCTACCGGCTTTCCCTATGAAGCGGGGCTATCAAGCGCCGCCTGAAAAAAGGTAAAATATAGGTTCACGGGGCCAGCGAGCCCCGCGAGTCGTCTTATACACAGGAGGCAGAGTTTTGTATCACCACAACGAGAGAAGGATAAGGGTTAACAGGAACGTTACGGCGCCGCAGGTGCGCCTGATAGACATGCACGGGACCATGCTGGGCGTGAAGCCCCTGGCCGAAGCCGTCACCATGGCCAAGGGCGCCGGTCTCGACCTCGTCGAGATCTCCCCGGACGCCAACCCGCCCGTGTGCAAGGTGATGGACTTCTCCAAGTTCCTGTACGAGAAGGAAAAGCAGGACCGCGAGAACCGCAAGAAGCAGAAGGCCGGCGTGCTCAAGGAGATCCGCCTCAATCCCCGTATCGCCACGCACGACCTGCAGACCAAGGTCAAGCACATCGAGGAATTCCTCAAGGAGCACAATAAGGTGCGCGTCACCGTGGTGTTCCGCGGCCGCGAGAACCAGCACCGCAACCTCGGCGAGGAGATCCTGATGTCCATAAAGGACAATCTTTCCGGGGTGGGCACGATAGAGGGCAAGCCGCAGCTGATGGGCAACCGCATGAGCATCATGCTGGCCCCGGCGCACGCCGCCAAGACCGGCCCCGCTGCCCCCGCCAAACCGCTGCTGGGCGCGCAGCAGCCCGTGCAGGCCCAGCCGCCCAAGCCGGAGCAGGCCGCCTAGGGCAGCTTCCCAAGGCGGGCCATAAAGTTATATAATCACAGGATAAGCGAGAAAACATATGCCTAAAATTAAAACCCACAGCGGAGCCAAAAAAAGATTCAAGAGGACGGCCGGCGGCAAATTCCTGCACAGGAAGTCCGGCCTGCGCCACCTGCTCACCGGCATGTCCGCCAAGGCGGGCCGCAACCTGCGCACCGTCAAGGTGGAGGAAAAGAATTCCGCCGAAGGCCGCGTACTGAAGAAGTACCTGCCCTACGACTAAGAAACACTAAAGGAGCCGCTCCCCCCGGGGACGGACTGCGACATGAGAATAAAATACAGCGTAGCACGCAACAAGCGCAAGAAGAGGATTTTAAAGCTCTCCAAGGGCTATTACGGCAATAAGGGCAACCGCCTGCGCCAGGCGACCCAGCAGGTCAAGAAGTCCCTGACCACCGCCTATATCCACCGCCGCGACAAGAAGGGCGACGTCCGCCAGCTCTGGATAGTCCGCCTCAACGCGGCCGCCCGCGAAGAGGGACTCTCCTACAGCCGGTTCATGAACGGCCTCAAGAAGGCCAACATCACCCTGAACCGCAAGATGCTGTCCGAGATCGCCATCCGCGACCCGCAGTCTTTCAAGCAGCTCGCCGAGATCGCGAAGAAGGCCGTCGTCGCGGCCAAATAAGGACACGCCGTGAACGCCACGGAGTGGAAGGAAAAACTGTCCGCCATACGGGACAGTTTTTCCGTTTCTATAGCCAAAAAACCCGCCGAGAACCCCGAGGCCCTGGAGCTGCGCTACCTGGGCCGCAAGGGCGAACTGGCCCTGCTGTTGCGCGACCTCAAGGATATCCCGCTCGAGGAGCGCAAGCCGCTGGGCGCGCTCGGCAATACCGCCAAGACCGAGATGGAGGCGAAGCTCTCCGAGCTCAAGGGCGCGGCCCCCGCCGCCGTCGCAGCCGCCGCCCCCGGCCTGGACCTCACCCTGCCCGGTACGCCTTTCCCCAAGGGCACGCTGCACCCGCTCACCCACGTCATGAACCGCCTGGCCGAGGGCTTCCTGAAGCTCGGCTTCACCATGGCCGACGGCCCGCTGGTGGAGGACGATTACCATAATTTCGAGGCGCTGAACTTCCCGCCCTATCACCCGGCGCGCGACATGCAGGACACTTTCTACGTGGACGCCAGGGACGCGTCCGGCAAGTTCCTGCTGCTGCGCACGCATACCTCCAATACGCAGATCCGCGCCATGGAGAAACAGGAGCCGCCTATCCGCGTGTTCCACACCGGCCGCGTGTTCCGCTCCGAGGCGGTGGACGCCAGCCATTCTTTCTCGTTCCACCAGATCGAGGGCCTCTACGTCGACAAGGGCGTGAGCATGGCCGACCTGAAGTGGACGGTGGACGCCTTCATGAAGGACCTGTTCGGCTCCGGAGTGAAGACCCGCTTCAATCCCTCCTATTTCCCTTTCGTCGAACCCGGCGCCGAGGTGGACATGAGCTGCGTGTTCTGCAAGCCCGGCGGCGAGCGCTGCCCGGTCTGCAAGGGCACCGGCTGGATAGAGGTGATGGGCGCGGGCCTGGTGCACCCCAACGTGCTGAAGGCCTGCAAGTACGACCCCGAGAAGTGGAGCGGCTTCGCTTTCGGCGCGGGCATCGAGCGTTTCGCGATGCTGCTCTACGGCATCAGCGACATGCGTATGCTCTACGAGAACGACCTGCGCGTCCTCAAACAGGTGCAGTAATGAAAATATTATATTCGTGGCTGGCAGATTTCATCGAGAACCCGCCGTCGCCGCAGGACGCGGCGGCGAAGCTCAACCGCATCGGGCTCAAGGTGGAAAGCCTGCACAAGACCGGCGCGGCCTTCTCCGGCGTGTGCGTGGGCCAGATCATGAAGATCGACAAGCATCCCAACGCCG
>CAYPTM010000142.1:0-6419 GCA_964413345.1 uncultured Elusimicrobiales bacterium | reverse complement strand
TTTATGTGTTCAAAAGAAAAACCCCGTCCATTCGGACGGGGTTATTTTTTGAATTTCGTGGGGTTAATCGCGGGACTGCCTGAGTTGTTCGATGTTGGTTTTTGCTGCCGGCGCGATTTTATGGAACTCGTTCAGCATGTCGCATGGGTAGTTTTTGCAGTCCGAGCAGTTCTGAATTTTTTTGGCTATGCAGCACTTGCGCATTTCGCACGAGTTGGCGCAATGCGGGAACTTTATGCCTTCAGTCATGCAGCCCACGCAGTTGATTTGTTCCGGCTTTATGTCGGCGTGATATATGACCGACCACTCCGCCGCTGTTTTAATTCTCATGGCGTTGTCGTTCGCGGCGGTGGCCAGAAATGCTGCGCACTCCGAACAGTTTAATCCGCAGCAGCCGAAATTCTTTGTTTTCCCTTCCTGTGCCTTGAAATCGCTTTTGGGCAGCTCGGTATATAATTCAAGCAGGTTGCCTTCGGGGTCGCGCAGGTACACTGTGCGCATGCCCCAGTCCTTGTGTTTTTCAGGCTCCGTAATAAAGGTAACACCTTTAGCCCGCAGGTTTTTGTAGCGGGTGTCCACATCGTCTACCCTAATAGCCACCACAAAGTGGTCCTGCTCGGGGCTGGCCGGTTTCACCTGCGCATTTATGCCGATGAACATCAGCTGTTTATCAAAAATAGCCAGTTCCCCGCCGCCTGGCACCGCAAAATGTGCGTACACATTGCCAACGTCGCCCCAGGTTACTGTAAAACCCATAGTGTCGCGATAAAACAGGAAGGTTTTGTCGAAATTTGAAGTGAGGAGCCTGATGTGAAGCTGATTGCCTTTGTTTTCCTGTGCCATGAGTTATTCTCCCGTTCCGTATTGGTTTGCGCGGTGATTTCGTACCTTTTTAGCGGAATTTTTTAAAATTTGTCCGGAAGCACCGGGTATTTCAAAATAGATTGTTCCGCAACCGTCTTTTGCCAGTTTACTATTTTTCCATCATTCCCTTTAGGCGAGGCATAGGTCCCTACGGGTAGGGATGCGGCCATGCTTGAGCCAACCGGGGAATGTCCATTGAGTGTGGGGAATAATAAGATGTAAACATGGGCCGGAGACTGGGTGACAGAAGGTTCGGGTTGGCTTTCCCTTTCGGACAGGCAAATAAAAACCCCCGCTTTTGGCGGGGGTTTTTGCTTTCAAACTTGGTGGACCTGAGCGGGATCGAACCGCTGACCTCCTGCATGCCATGCAGGCGCTCTCCCAGCTGAGCTACAGGCCCGTCCTATTTATTATAGCAAATTCCGCGCGCAACTCAAGCGCCGGCGGGCTTTCCCCGACGGAGAATCCCGGCCTCTCGCCCCGCCGCTTGCGCCCCGATTTTTGCCGGAAACCTTCGCAAAACCGCGCTTTCCGTGCCGGCCTCCCCGGTTCCCGCCCCGGCGGCGGGGCCAAACTTGACCGGCATGGTTCAAACTGGTTTAATTACCCTTAAGGTAATCCCGTGCCAGGTTAAGGAGGATATCATGTCTTTCATGGAAGTTTGCGTAGGCATAATGACCGTGTCGGTCGTCGCCATAACTGTTTATCTCATTCAGACGCTCATCCAGATAAAGCATACGGCGCGCGCCATTGAATACGCCGCCCTTAACATCAACGACAGGGTGGAAAGCACCCGCGGCCTCTTCAGCATGATAAACGATGTCACCAACACCGTCCGCTCCTTCTGGTTCAAGGCCGCACAGGTCGGTCTTACGCTGTTCTCGTCCGTCCGCGGGGGGCGCTAGTGGGACTATCGCTGTTTAAAGCCCTTGAGGACGCCGACAACCAGGAACGCCGCCGTTTCCTGATGAACGTCCCCATTTTCCAGGGGCTCAAAAAAGGCGACATTACCTTCCTGATAAACATACTTCAGGAACGTACCTATATAAAGGGCGAAACACTCTTCAATGAAGGGGACATCGGCCGCGCTCTGTTCATCGTGGTGGACGGAAAGGTAAACCTTACCCGCAATGTGCCGGGCGTGCCGCCGGTGCTGCTTGCCGAAGTCCGCCCGGGTGAAATTTTCGGCGAGATGGCCCTCCTTGAGGAAATGCCCCGCACGGCCACGGCCATAGCCGCCGAAAAGACCGTGGTCCTGATGCTTTTCAAAAGCCGCCTTGACGCGCTGCTTTACGATTATCCCAAGGCCGGCGTGTTCATCATTCACTATCTGGCGCGTACGCTGTCTTCCCGCCTTCGCGCGATGACCGACCAGCACAACGCCGGGGACAAGGCAAAATGATACTTTCCGCCAAAAGGCGTCCGGGCGAGCTGGTCCTGCCCCTGCTGCTGATTGTCGCCTTCATTTACCTTGTCGCCAAGGCAAGCGGTTCTGTCTTTCCGTTCATATTGTCCATCGCGCTGGCTTACCTGCTGAATCCCGTAATCGCTTATTTCGAAACAAGGGGTTACAAGCGGGTGATGGTCGTCTCCATCCTTTACTGTCTTGTGGGCGCGGTGGCCGTTTACGGAGTATATTACCTGTCCGTCCTCGCGACCAAGGAGGCTTCCCTCCTGTCCGAGCAGTGGCCCCAGTATTTCGAGAAACTGAAGAGCCTCTATTTCGGCATGGAGGCAAAGCTCCTCGCCAAAGCTCCGGCCATGAAGCCCATGTATGACAAGCTCGCCCTTTCACTTGGTGAGAAAATAGGCAGCATACTTGGCTCGCTGCCCAACAAGGTCCTGTCTTTCCTGCCGGAGCTGGGCGAACTGGTGCTGGTGCCTTTCATCACCTTCTTCTTCCTGGTGGAAGGCCGCCAGATGATAAACGCCTTTCTGGACCTGATCCCTTCCCGCTTTGTCGAGATGGCCCAGCACATCATCTGCGAGGCGGACGAGGCCCTCGGCCGCTATCTGCGCGGCATCTCGCTGGAGGCTTTCGCCATGTTCCTGCTGGCGCTGGCCGGGCTTTCCTTCATGCAGCTTAATTACGCCTTCGCCATTGCCGTGGCCATGGGCGCCAGCAGCCTCATACCATACGTTGGCCCCGTGGTCGGCGGCATCGCTGGGGGCATAGCGGCTTTCGTGCAGTTCGGCACGCTCTCTTCCGTGGTGAAGGTGCTGTTGTTTTTCGTGGCCCTGCGCTTCGTTGACGACTGGGTGTTGCAGCCGGTCATACTCAACCGCGCGGTGAAGGTGCATCCTACGGTTATAGTGTTCTCCCTGCTCGTGGGCGCGGAGCTGTTCGGCATATGGGGCGTCATCTTCGCCATGCCGGCAACCTGCATCGTAAAGGTTTTTCTTGAAATAGCGGTGGAACTGCACAGAACGGAATTTGACTGGAAGCCCCGCCCGGAACCTACCCGCATCAGCATCCCGTATACCTGACGGTTGTTTTTTGAATAAAAAAGAAAGGCCCGGTTTTTACCGGGCCTGTTTTTTTGCCTTGCGCGGGCGGGACTTCCCGCCGCCCGGCTTTACGCCCATCTCCTTCAGCTCGAAAAGCTGGTCGCGCAGGTCGGCCGCCAGTTCGAAATCCAGGTTGTCTGCGGCTTCCTTCATCTGCTTCTCCAGATTGGCTATCACGCCGGGCAGGGCGGCGGGGCTTATCTTCTCGCGCGATATGGAATGCAGTATGCCGAGGCCGGAATGCTTGGCCTGATTCTGGAATTCCTCCAGCTCTACCGTGGCCTTGCGTATGCTTGTGGGCGTGATATGGTGTTCCAGATTGTATGTTTCCTGCTTTTTCCTGCGGCGTTCCATTTCATTCAGCGCGCGGGACATGGAGCCGGTGGTCCTGTCGGCGTAGAGTATGACCTCGCCGCTTGAGTGGCGGGCCGCGCGGCCGGAAATCTGTATCAGCGTGCTTTCACTCCGCAGGAAGCCCTCATTGTCTGCTTCCAGTATTGCCACAAGCGACACTTCCGGCAGGTCCAGCCCTTCCCTGAGCAGGTTTATGCCCACTATCGCGTCCAGCGCGCCCTTGCGCAGCTGGCCCAGTATCTCCACGCGTTCCAGCGTGTCTATGTCGGAATGCAGGTACTTGGCCCGTATCCCCTTGCTTATCAGGAAGGCAGACAGGTCCTCCGCCGTTTTTTTGGTCAGGGAGAGGACCAGGCTCTTTTCTCCCTTCAGTGCGCGTTCCTTTATTTTGCCTACGAGGTGGTCTATCTGCCCCTTGGTCGGGTGCATTGTAACCGGCGGGTCCACCAGTCCGGTGGGACGGATGACCTGTTCCACTATCAGCGGGTTCCCGGCATAGGGCATTTTCTCGCCTTTGGCTGCCTGTGGGACTCCCGCGCGTTCCAGCTCGTAAGGGCCGGGCGTGGCTGAAACGTACACCGTCTGCGGGGCCAGTTTCTGGAATTCGGCGAATTTGAGCGGCCTGTTGTCCAGCGCGGACGGAAGCCGGAAGCCGAAATCGACAAGCGTCTGCTTGCGGGAGCGGTCCCCCTCGTACATCCCGCGTATCTGCGGCACGCTGACGTGGCTTTCGTCCAGAAAGAGGAGGTAGTCCTTCTCGTCCGGGAACCTGCTCTTGCGCGCGGCGAAATAATCCATCAGGCACAGCGGCCTGGCGCCCGGCGGCCTGCCGGAAAGGTGGCGTGAATAATTCTCCACGCCGCCGCAGTAGCCCATTTCCGACAGCATTTCCATGTCGTACTTGGTGCGGGTGGAGAGGCGTTCCGCTTCCAGCAGTTTGCCCTGTCCCTTAAGCTCTTCCAGCCGCTGCGCCAGTTCTTCCTTTATTGCGCCTATGGCCCGTTCCCGTTCTTCTTTTGTGGTGACGAAATGTTTCGCGGGATATACCCAGGCTTCCTCTATTTCGTTTAGTATGTCGCCGGTGAGGGGATGTATTTCCCGTATCGAACTTATGGCGGAGCCTGTCAGCTCCACCCGCAGCGCGGTCTGGGAATAGGGGGGGAATATGTCCACCGCGCCGCCCCGGACGCGGAATTTTCCGTGTGTGAATTCCACTTCGTTGCGGTCGTAGTAAATCTGTATGAGGCCGGCTGTCAGGTCCGCGCGGGAGAGCGTGGCCCCTTTTTTCAGCGCCACGCAAAGCTCCGAGTAACTTTCCGGGGAGCCTATGTTGTATATGCAGGAAACGGAGGCTACCACTATGGTGTCGCGCCGCGTGAGCAGGGATGTGGTGGCTTTCAGGCGCAGCTTGTCTATATGCTCGTTTATCTGCGCGTCTTTTTCTATATAGGTGTCGCTCTGCGGGATATAGGCTTCCGGCTGGTAATAGTCGTAGTAGGATATGAAATATTCGACGGCGTTTTCGGGGAAGAAGGAGCGGAATTCCGCGTAAAGCTGGGCTGCCAGAACCTTATTGTGCGAGAGTATCAGGGCGGGCCTGTCCAGCTTTTCTATCACCGAAGCGATTGAAAAGGTCTTGCCCGAACCGGTGACGCCCAGAAGAATCTGGTCCCGCCGCCCTTCGGATATGTTTTTGCACAGGGCGTCTATGGCGGCGGGCTGGTCGCCCGCGGGCCTGAATGGTGACACCAGTTTGAATATGCCGCTCATTGTTATATTCTACTTGCGGCATGCCCGTATGGCAATGCGCCGCCCGCGCCATATTTTCTATAGTATACGTTCAAAGCTTTTATGAACGGAGCAGATGAGCTAAAGGCACACTTCGCCCACTGGCGCGCCCGCTATGCGGCGGGCGTGTCGGCCGCGCTTTGCTCTTTCGCGTTTTCACTGGTTCTGCTGGCGGCCTGCTCCTCTTACTGGACCGGCATGATATTCCTTGCCCCGGTCGAGTGGCGCAAGGCTGTATACGGCGCTTTTGCGCTCTGGCTTGTCTGCCACGCCGCGCTTGCGGCTTTCCGGTTCGTTCGGGGCCTTGGGGCACGCAGTCTTGCCGAGCGCGTCAGGGCGGCGAGGCCGGAGCTGGGCCCCTATATCGTGCCGTCTGCGGAGTTCATCGCGGGAGGCGTCGGCGGAGGAATGTCATCCTCCCTTGCCGATGAGCATGTGCGCCGCACGGCTGAACTGCTGCGCGGGGAAGGAAACGGGCTTTTCCCCATCACGCTTCCGGGCAGGGAAAGAAAGATTCTTCTGGGCGCGCTCCTCCTCTCCTCGCTGACAGTGCCCTTCGCTCTGTCCGATACGGAAAGATTTACCCGTCTGGCTTTCCCACTGTCGGCCCCGGCGCTTGAGCGTTATCTGGACATAAAGCCCGGCACCGCCTTCGCGCCGCCGGGCCTTCCGGCCGAAATACGCGTCCGGTGGAAGAACGGGGAAAAGGGCGTGCCGCGCCTTCTCGTTCGTCCCGCAGGTGGAAGCGGGGTGTTCCGTCCGGCGCAGTGGGACAGTTCATCCGGCGTGGATTTCCTTTACAGGATTGACAGTCTCTCCGACCCCGTGGAATACCGGCTTTCCTGGCAGGACCTGCGCAGCGCCGCCGCCCTGACCCTTCTGTTGCTTCCGTCCGTCGCCCAGGC
>CAYPTM010000141.1:0-6429 GCA_964413345.1 uncultured Elusimicrobiales bacterium | reverse complement strand
CCGCGCCTGCCAGCCCCTCCCCTAAAACCCTTTCATATTTTGTATAGTAATCCCGTCGGACGGAGGGACAATGCAGCAGGTAAAACAGAGAATTCTCATCATCGACTCCCAGACCGGAGCTCAAAAACTTTCCGCTATGCTGGCTACCGCCGGCTACGAGACGCAGGTGAAATCCACCCGCGCCGACGCGGACGCGGCGGTTACCACCTGGAAACCCGGCCTCATAATCGCCAACATTTTCTACCGCCAGTTCCCCACCCTGGACTTTCTCACGGAACTGCACCGCACCCCCGGCACGGAGCAGCAGAAGACGCTGCTCCTCTCGGAAGAACCCCTTATCTCGCTGGTCACGGGGGAGAAGCCGGTCGTCTCCGGTTACCTGCCCAAACCGGTGGACTTTCCCCAGCTTGGAGCGCTGCTGAAGCAGGTGGTGGAAAAGTCCACCCCGGCGAACCGCATCCCCATACTTGTTGCAGACGACGATCCACAAAGTTCTGACCTTATAAGGATGTTCCTTGAGACTGAGTATTACGCCCCGATATTCACCTCCACCGGCAGCGACACCATCATACGGGCCGCGCAGGACAAACCCGCAGCCATAATAATAGACCCGCTTTTGGCTGACTCCAACGGGTTGGATGTGATACGCTCACTCCGGGAAGACCACTCCACAAAAAATATCCCCATACTGGTATCCAGCTCCCTGCGCCTTAACGAATATCAGGAACGGGGATTCCTTTCCGGCGGACCGGAGATGGTTGCGCCGGAACTCCAGCAGGCTTTCGTCCTGGAGATGGTGGACAGGCTGCTCACCCCGCTGGAAGAATCCGAAGCGGAGGCCAAGCCAAAGGTTCTTATAGCGGACGACCAGATAATATTGCTTGCCCTGATGAAGGAAATGCTTGAGGCCAGCGGCTTCTCCGTTGTCACTGCTTCCGACGGGAACGAGGCCATGGCCCAGATAAAGCGGGAGAATCCGGACATCGCCGTCATAGACTACAACATGCCGTACAAGAACGCCTTTGTGATAGCGCAGGAGGTGAAGAGCGATTCCATATACGCCCACATGCCTCTCATAATCCTGACAGCCATCTCGGACAAACAGACGAAACTGAAAGGCCTTTCGCTGGGCATAGACGACTATCTGATAAAACCTGTCGACGCCGACGAGCTTGTGGCCAGGATAAGGATGATTCTCAAGCGCACCAAGCAGGTTCTGGACGCGAATCCCCTCACACGTCTGCCGGGCAACCCGTCCATTCAGGCCAGAATCGAGAAGGAGATAGCTCGCGGCAGCAAGTTCGCCGTTCTGTATGTTGACCTCAACCAGTTCAAGTCCTTCAACGACGCCTATGGCTTCGAAGCCGGCGACAGGGTGATTAAGTCTACCGCAAACCTGCTGGCCAGCCAGGCCCGCCAGGTGGACGGACTGAACGCCTTCGTAGGCCACATCGGCGGAGACGATTTCATAGTAGTCTGCGCCGCGCACTGCGCCGAAACGCTGGCCAAGCACATCATACAGGACTTCGACACCCTCGCCCCTTCCTTCTATAATGAGGAGGACCGACAGCGGGGCTATATCATCTCGACGGACAGGCGCGGCGAGGTGCAGCAGTTCCCCTTCCTCTCCGTTTCTATCGGCATAGTGCACAACGCGTCGAGGAAACTCTCGTCTCTTGCCCAGATAAGCCAGATAGGCACGGAACTGAAACATCACGCCAAGCAGGCAGGTAAGAGTGCCTGCGTCGTGGACCGGCGTACGGCAAGCGACCCCTGAAAACAGCCTCCTATGATAAAAAGAAAAAGGCCCTCCTTACGGAGGGCCTTTTTTATATCGAAAACTACTTCTTTCCCTTTTTCGCGCGAGAGGCGCTCTTCTTGACGGTTTTCTTGACAGCCTTCTTCGCAACCTTCTTTCCTACGGCTTTTTTAGCCGGCTTCTTCGCTGTTTTCTTCGTCGCCACCTGACCCCTCCTCTACAAACAGATTATGCTATAGGATAACAGATCTTTGAAAATTCTGCTTGTAATTTTTACGAAACGGTCTTTCGCGACACCGTTCCGCCTCGCCCACGAAGGGACGTTCCCAGACGGACCAGCATGGGTTTATTAAAGTAAAGATCGTCGCGGCGATTGCCTTTGGCCGCTGCCAGGAGAGCATCAGCCTCCCGCTCCGAATTGCTCACTGTCCCGGCGGCGAGGCCGAGCGTAGCGCGTGCCGCCATCAGATCGGAGCAGGCCGCATCCATATTCCCGTCGGAGCAGGAAAGCAAAGCCCTGTTGACCAAAGCCCACGGATACTGCGGGCGAATGGAAAGGACTTCCCGCAAATCGGCCCCGGCACGCCGGGAATCGCCTTTCCTCCTCAACACCTCGGCCCGCCAGGTGCGGGCTTCCATGTCCGTGGGAAAAAGCTGCACGGCAATATCCAGTTCCGCCAAAGCCTCATCCAGTCTGCCGGAACAGGCAAGGGCCGCGCCCAGCCAGCAGTGGGCGGCGTCATCCTTCCCCTCGGCCGCCCGCCGCTCAAGTTCTGTTGCCTTCCCGTAATTGCCGGAAAAGAGATGCAGCTCTCCCTCCCACGCGAGAAAACCGGAATGGAACGGGGTATCCTGGGACGAAATGCGCATTTTCTTCATGGAAGCGATTGCTTCCCGACGGCGGCCTGTGCAGAAAAGAACCTCGGCGAGGCGTCCCCCCGCCGGGAAACGGGAAAAAGGACTCTGCGATGCAACCCGGAAATATGCCTCGGCTTTTGAGAATGAAAGCCGATAGAGACTGAGCCAACCCGCCGGAAAACGCATCCAGCCGTAGCGACCGGCGTCTTTCACGCGAACTTCCGAAAAGGCCGCCAGAGCCGCAACGCTTTCGTCCATGGCGAAGAGTATGACGCCGCGCATGAAGGCTCCCCAGTCACGGAACCTGGACGGAAGTTTTGTCCGGTCCAGGGCCGCCAGCCGCTGCGCGTAGAAGGACCCGTCAAGCTGCGATACTCTATCGCCCCACGGATTCCAGAGACGGGAATAGACGAAATCTCCAAAAGGAAGGGAAAGGATTTTTTCGCCAAAGGAAAAAGCTTCGGCAAATCTGTCCGCGCACAGAGCAGCCACATAAAGCTGCATGGGATTGGCGCAGGAGCCGAAACGTTCAATGAAGACAAGCGCGGCCTCGCGCATTCCGGCGTAATCTTCGGCGCGGCGCCTGAACAGAGCCAGGTGATACCAGTTGTCCGGGCAGGAGGGCGCGGCAGCTATTATACGCCGGTAGGCCGGCTCCACATCTCCGGGTGGAAGGCAAAACACTATTTTTTCCAGCAGGGCGGCCCCGTTGGAAGAAGGGTTCAGCTGCAATTCCCTTATTCCGGCTTCCAGGGCCGGCAGGAGCTTTCTCTCCTCGAAGAGGCGTTCGGCCTGCGATTTTTCGAAGTTCCGCTGAGGATGCCCCTGCCCCTGAAGCGCATGATGGCGATGGACTATAGCGCCTTTTTTGAGAGCATCCGCACGCCAGCCCAGAAACTCGCCGGACATGCTGTCCCCACACGCCAAAAGGGCCCTGGAGCACGCCGCCAGTATTTCCGGCGAATCTGCTCTGGCGCGGGCTATTTTAAGAATGGCCGCTCTTGCACGGGCGGGGCCGCCGCTTTCGGCAGCGCGTTTAGCCAGCGCAATTATGCCGGACTCAATAACCTTCAGCGTATCATCGGCCATGGAGAGGACCGTCCTGATTTGGAGAATCGCGCGATTTCAGCCAGAACTGCGGGAAGACTCCATCGCGTCGTATCCGGCTTGGCCCGGATTTACATTTCCACGGTAAAGCCGAGGGACCAGTGGGTTTCCCTCATACCGGCAAGACCGAGATACAGGGAACGCCCGGAGAAAAACTCCACATAGCCGGATACCGCCGAGGAATCTCCCGCGTAACGGCCGCCCAGCCTGCCGGTGAATGAAGGATTCCAGCCGAAACGCTGTGTCGCCTGAAGGTCGGAAGCCAGAAACACTGATTTCCTTCCGGCGGCACGGGTCATTTCGAAACCGGCGTGAAGCCTGTTATTTTTGGAAGTATCTGGAATAAGGTTGAAAGCATGTCCCGCGCCGCCGTAAACGCGCAGCCACTCAAGCGCCTGATAAGAGGCCAGCACGCGCAGGTCATCGGTGACATGCTTGGAAATGTCTCCAGGCAATATTCCGCTGGACTTTATCAGGTCGTCGCCCAGATGAGAACTGGTATGCCAGTACATGGCACGCAGGGCGAAAGGACCGCTTATATAGTCAACCGGGAAGGCGAGGGAAAAATCCGCCACCTCGAAATCGTTGGTGACCTGGGAGATGTTGAAACGCGCCGCTACGCCGCCCATCACTCCGAACTGGACAGTGGCTCCGTCCTTGAGCCGAACGGCGGCCACGCCGAATTCATCGCCCATGTTGACCTCGGCCCTTTTCCCCGAACCGGCGACTTTGGTCAGCCTCGTCCCAAAGGACGGATAGGTCGGGTCGGCCACGAAAGGCCTGAAAACCTTTTTTGACGGCAACCATTCCGCCGAGCATAATCCCGGCAGGGCGGCACACGCAAACGCCGCGAAAAACACTGCAACCCAAGCTTTTTTCATCATATCCCCTTGAACTAAATCGCGTCTCCCCACTGATCCTGAGGCATTGCCGTCCCCGTAGTGAAGGATGCTGTTATCTCCTTCGCGAACGTCAGCGGGCCCTTGGGCCAGCCGAAGCCAAGCTTGACGGCGGTTTCCATGTCGAATTCCGACACCATAGCCTCCGAAGCCAGTTGCCGGGCCTCTTCCGCCACGGCGTTGATAACGGCGGCGAACGCCTCCTGCGGGGGAAGATGCTTTATGCCAAGGTAAGGCACAAGGTCGGCCAGCACCGGGTTTTCCCCCACTATCTCGGCCTCGTCATAAAGGTAAAAGCCCACTCCGCTTTTGCGGCCTATCTGCCCATACTGGACAAGACGGTTTTCCAGCGCGGAAGGTTTAAGTCGTTCCTGTTCCCCGGTCAGCCTGAAAATGGCGTCAGTCGCCTGATAGTCGCGGTCCAGGCCTATCAGGTCCGCCATCTCGAAAGGGCCGAGGGGAAAGCCGCCCGTCTCGCGCACCGCCGCGTCAAGCTCGTGCGGCAGCCCCTTGCCGTTTTCAAGAAGCTTGAGGGCCGACAGGATGTAAGGCCTGCGAAGACGTTCCACTATCACGCCGGCGCTGTCGCATGAAACAACGGGAGTTTTGCCCATGTCGCGCAGGAACTGAGCGCACATTTCCAGCACCGGCCCGGAAACCACGTCGGTATGCACAACCTCAACCAACTGGTTGCTCCTGAAAGGCAGATGAAAATTGAAGCCGAGTATCCTTTCCGGAGACGGGAGGGAAGAGGCGATCTGTCCTATGGGCTCTATCCCGCAGGACATGGCTATGACGCATTCCGGCCCCACCGTGTCGCACAGCTTGACGAAAAACTCCCCCCTGTCCGAGGCTGAGGTGCCCATCTCGATGATGATGTCCGCACCCTTGAGAAGCTTCAGGTCCTGAACCAGCTCTATGCTCGATTTGCGCGAGGACTGCCCCGCACGCGCGAGCGACCAGGTGATTCTGGCCAGCGCCGTCTTCAGCGCGGTCTTGAAAAAATCATGCATGCGAACCTGAAAGCCTTTGATGGCCAGCGTCTCAGCCAGAGCGCAGGCCGCGGGCCCGGAGCCTTCGATGCCGACAGCGTTTATTTTCATTTGTGCGTTCCTCCCTGCAATTCGCGCAAAGCCTCGATAGTGACCGTCATATGCCCGCCGCGCCAGAAATGCCTGTTGCAGGCGGAGCAGAAATAGTAGCGGGTGTTACTTTCCCTTACGGCGGCGGGAATCTCTTCCGGCGATATATGCTCCGCCGAAACTTCGGCCAGCGGCCTGTTGCACAGCAGGCAGCGGGAAAACAGCGCGCTTTCGCGGAATTCAAGGTTAAGTTCCTTCTTGACCCGGAAAAGCTGTTCCCGCCAGTGCTGCTCCCTCAGCAGGCAGACGCGGGGGCCGCCCTGCAGTTTTTCAAAACCGGTGTCCCTGGTCAGCAGTATCCTGCCTTCGGACAGCGCGCGAGCCGCCAGCGCCTTGGCGTCGCGGCCCTGCGGCGGGCAATACTCGGCATCGTAACCTATTATACGCAGCCATTTGCATAACCGGCCCAGCATACTGTCCGCGAGAAAACGTGCATTCTCCGCCGTCAGTTGCCGCGCCATACTAGATGGCCGCCACCTGATCCAGCCGCACTATACCGTCACGATTCAATACCAGGCGGAAACGCTCGCAGCTCACCTGTTCCGCCCCTTCCGAATTATAGGAAGTGTAGCGGATGACCATGTTCACATGATAGACGCGCGCGCAGAAAATCGTTTCCAGCCCGCCGCTTTCGGAATCATAATACAGGAAATCCACCGCCGGG
>CAYPTM010000140.1:0-6432 GCA_964413345.1 uncultured Elusimicrobiales bacterium | reverse complement strand
AGTCAAGATAAGGATTCTGGATATGGTTGCTGCGGACAAGGACAAGCAAAGCCTTAAAATCATTGCGGCAGCGATAAAGGACTTCAACAAGGAAGTCCGGCTTGCCGCTCTGCGTAATCTGAAGAAATTCAACTATCCGGAAGCCATTCCCATCATATCCCGCGCGCTCAACGACGAGGAGCAGGATGTTAAGCTGGCGGCCATGGATACGCTAAAGACAGTGAACGCGTCGCTTGAACAACGAAAAAAAGACGAGCAAAGCAAACTCGCGAAGCAGGACGCGGAGCGCCTTGAGGCCGAAGCGGCAGCGGCAGCCGCCGCCAGGGCGAAAAGCAAAGGCGAAGCAATCGCGCCGACCAGAAAGGGTGGAGCAATCAACGGGACCGCAAGCACGGAGGGACTCTAATTTATGGACATCAGGGAAATCAACAAGAAAGTTCAGCAGGAAAGCCTCTTCCTTCAGGATCTGAGAAGGGAGATAGCCAAGGTAATAGTGGGCCAGGAAGAGATGGTGGACAAGATGCTTGTCGCCATTCTTGCCGACGGGCACATTCTGCTCGAAGGCCTTCCCGGCCTGGCCAAAACGCTGGCGGTAAAGACCATGGCCGACAGCATATCGTCGACCTTCTCGCGCATTCAGTTCACGCCGGACCTGCTGCCCGCCGATATCACAGGCACGCTCATCTTCAACCCTAAAGACGGAACGTTCACTCCCAAAAAAGGCCCCATCTTCGCGAACCTGGTGCTGGCCGACGAAATAAACCGCGCTCCCGCCAAGGTGCAGAGCGCCCTGCTCGAAGCCATGCAGGAAAGACAGGTCACGGTGGGGGAAAACACCTACAAACTGCCCAAGCTTTTCATGGTCCTGGCGACGCAAAACCCCATCGAGCAGGAAGGCACCTATCCCCTGCCGGAAGCCCAGGTAGACCGCTTCATGCTCAAGCTGCAGGTCTCCTATCCCGGCAAGGCCGAGGAAAGGGAAATTCTTGAGAGGATGACCCGCAACATAAAGCCCGTGGTCACCAGCAAGATAACGCCGGAGCACATACTTTCCGCGCGGGAAACCATAGCCTCCATTTACGTGGACGACAAGATAAAGAACTACATAGTGGACCTGGTCTTCGCCACGCGCAGGCCTCAGGAGTACAAGCTGGACAAGATAAAACCCTGGATAAACATAGGGGCCAGCCCCCGCGCCACAATATGCCTGACGCAGGCCGCCAAAGCCTACGCGTTCCTGAACGGCAGAGGCTACGTGACGCCGGAGGATATCAAGGCCATAGGTTTCGACGTCATGCGCCACAGGGTGCTGATGACCTACGAGGCCGAAGCCGAGAACGTCAATTCCGAGCAGGTCCTCAAGATGGTTTTCGAGACCGTGGAAGTGCCGTAACGGAAAAAGGCAATGCTTACAGCCGAGGTTCTCAGCCAGGTCAGACGCATTGAAATACGCACGGGAAAGCTCGTGGCGGAAACTTTCGCCGGCGAGTACCTGAGCGTTTTCAAGGGCCACGGCATGGAATTCGCCGAGGTGCGAGAATACGCGCCCGGCGACGACATCCGCTCCATCGACTGGAACGTCACCGCGAGGCTGGGCCGCCCCTTCGTGAAACGCTTCGTGGAAGAGCGCGAACTCACGCTCATGCTGGCCTGCGATATTTCAGGCTCGCAGCATTTCGGCTCAAGCGGCCGTTTCAAGAATCAGGCGGCGGCGGAACTGACCGGCCTCTTCGCTTTCGCCGCGCTGCAGAACAGCGACAAGGTCGGCCTCCTTCTCTTCTCCGACCAGATAGAGCTCTACATACCTCCCCGCAAGGGAAGACGGCACTGCCTGCGGCTCATACGCGAACTGCTTGCCCATAAGCCCAAGAGCGAAGGCACAAACATCGGCCTGGGCATAGACACGATGAACCGCGTCATGAAACGGCGCGGCATACTCATACTGATATCCGACTTCCTCGGAAGGGATTTTGAGAAACCGCTCAAAATGGCGGCCAAGAAACATGACCTGATACCAATAATGCTTCAGGACCCGATGGAAAGGAAGATACCGCGCCTGCCCGTCATTTTGGACACGGAAGACCCGGAAACCGGCATGCCGTACACCTTCGACCTTTCGGACGAAAGTTTCCACAGGCTTTACCGCGCCTCCGCCGAACAGCGCAGGAACGACCTCAAGAGCATGTTCTCCAAATCGGGCATAGACTGGATAGACATCAAGTCCAGCGAATCCATAGTGGACCCGGTCGTGCAGTTTTTCAAGGAAAGATCGTTAAAATTCAAGGGATGAAACTCTCAAAGCTTTTTTCCAACACGCTTCTGCTGTGCGCCGCGCTTGCCGTAACATCCGCGCGGGCGCAGGACGTCGGTTTTGAAATCCGGAAACCGCAGGGCGACCTTAAAAACGCCCAGCCCTTCCCGCTTCAGTTTTCCCCGGTAGTGCCGCCGGGCTACTCAATAGCTCCGTCCACCGGCTCTTCGCCGTCCAAGCAGTTCACCGTCGTATCGATAGAAAAGAAGGACAACACCTATACCTTCAATGTAGTTCCGTTCGCCATAGACAAATCCTCATTCCCCGCGATGGACTGGACCCTCCAGCCGAACAGAGGGGGAAGCACGCAGACCGTCAAAAGCCCGGAAATCCCACTTTCCATATTACCTCAGACGCAGGCGAAAAAAGGCGATGCGATAAAGGACATACGCCCGCCCGTCCACCCCTTCAACTGGCTTCTGTGGCTCATCATAGCCGCGCTGCTGGCGCTGGCATATTACGCTTACAAAAAGTTCGCCGGGAAGAAAAAACTTTCGCCCGCAGCCGCGGCGGCGCTGGCGGACAACCGCCCTCCCGATGTCATCGCGCTGGAAGCGCTGGAAAAGCTGCTGGTCTCTCCGCTGTGGCAGGCCGGCCAGTTCAAGGTTTTCTACAATGCCATGTCCGACATAGCACGCGATTACATAACCCGCCGTTACAGGCTGGACGCGCACAAGCTTACTACAACCGACCTTGTCCGGGCGCTGAAACGCGACGAGCAACTGGACAAACTGCAGGTGGCTTCGCTTAAAAGCTTCCTGGCGTCATGCGACATGGTGAAATTCGCCAAGCTGACACCCGAGGAGTCGGACAAGCACAGTGACGTAGGAATACTCAAGGATTTCGTCCGCAGAACCGCGCCTCCGCCGCCCCCGCCGCCTGGACAGGCGGGGAATGCCGCGCAGACAAAAGGAGGTGCGGGCAGATGAGCTTCGCGAACCCTTGGCTTCTGGTCATAGCCGGCGCCCTTATTATAGCCACGCTGGTCCTCAAGGGCCTGCATAAAAACCCGCGCGCCATGCTGAAGGTGCCGCACATACCCGGCTTCCGTCCGCCGTCAACCTTCTACATATCCATATCGGAATCGGTCATATTCCTGCTGCGCCTTATGGCGCTGGTGCTTATGGCGGTGGCGCTGTCCCGCCCGCAGGAAGTGACCCGCACCGTCCTTCCACCCACGCAGGGCGTGGACATCATGCTGGTCATAGACACCTCCGGAAGCATGCGGGCGCTTGATTTCGAACCCATGAGCCGCATGGACGCCGCGAAAAAAGCTGCGGCTGAATTCATAAAACGCCGGGCCAACGACAGGATAGGCATAGTGGTTTTCGCCGGAGCGGCGCTGCTTCAGTGCCCGCTGACCCTTGATTACGATTCCCTGCTTGAATTCCTTGACCAGGTTGACCCCAGCATGACCGGCACGGACGGAACGGCCATTGGCGACGCCATAGCCACGGGCACCAATCACCTCAAGGGCAGCAAAGCTAAGAGCAAGGTCATGGTGCTGCTTACTGACGGCCGGTCAAACACTGGAATCATAAGCGACCCAGCGCTTGCCGCGAAAGCGGCGGCGGCCTACGGCATAAAAATATACGCGATAGGCACGGCGGGGAAAGGGCCGGCGAGGGCTCCCGTTTCAGACCCAGTGATGGGCACCCGCTACGTGATGATGAACGACGACCTTGATGAGGAAACCCTCTCCGCCGTGGCGAAAGCCACCGGGGGGGAATTCTACCGCGCGACGAACATGGCCGAACTGCAGAAGATATACGCGCGCATAGACTCCCTTGAAAAGACGGAATTCAAGAGCAGCGTCTCAATCAGCCGCAAGGACCAGTACCTGCTCTTTCTTCTGCCGGCAGCGCTTCTGTTGCTGGCTGAAATATTTCTGAGCCGCACCGTGTTTTTCAGGTTGCCATAATGGAACTGTTCAGATACCCCATAGCGCTTCTAGCAAGCCCGTTCGCCGCGGGCCTGGTGCTTTTCCTGCTCTGGTACGGGGCGAAAAAACGCCGGGACCTGCTGAACAAAATAGGTTCGGCGGACCTGCTCCTGCGTCTTATCCCGAAGGAAACGGAAACGCTGCGCAAGGTAAAAGGCTGGCTTCTCGCCGGCTCGGTATTCTTCCTCGCGCTGGCCGTTTCCGGTCCGCAGTGGGGCGTGGAACTCACGGCGAGCGACTCATCCGTCACCCATGTGATGATAGCCATAGACACGTCCCTTTCCATGCTGGCGCAGGACATCAAGCCGAGCAGAATCGAGGACGCCAAGCTGATGCTCAACATCCTCGTGGACCAGCTTTCCGGAAGCAGGATAGGCGTGGTGGGCTTCAGCGGCAAGGCCTATCTGCAGTGTCCGATAACGACTGACCAGGACGCCATAAAGTATTTTGTCTCCAACTCCATCCCCGGCATGTATCCTGAAAGCGGAACCAATCTGGGAGACGCCATATACCTGAGTACCAGGATGCTGGCCCCGTATCCCGGGCAGAAAGCGCTCATCCTCCTGACAGACGGGGAGGACCGCAAGGACGAACTGAAGGAAGCTCTGAAGATTGCAAAGGAACAGGGCATCACCATTTTTACGGTCGGCATAGGTAAGCCGGAAGGTGACCTCATCCCGCTCCCGCAGACCGGCGGACAGAAGGAATACAAGAAGGACAAGAGCGGAAACCCGGTCATGACACGCCTGGGCGAAAAGACACTGATAGACATAGCCCAGCAGACCGGCGGCGCGTATTTCCGCTACACGGAACCGGAAAGCGTGGCGTCGGCAATCGCCAAACAGGTGCAGGGTTTCGAAAAAGGTAAATGGAAATCCCGGGGCCGGGCCACTTTCAAGAACAGATACCAGTATCCGCTATTCATAGCGCTGTTGCTGCTGCTTCTGGAACTGCTGGTTCCGGAACGAAAAAGTGAAGCCCTGGCCGCGCTGGAACGTTCCCTGCCGGCAAAGCAGGCGGCCAAAGGAGGCAGGAAATAACATGAAAAGAATCATATTCGCCGCGCTGATCCCTTTCCTGCTCTCCCCTCATGCGGCCCTGGCGAAGTCCGCGGATTCCCTTCTGCGTTCCGGCAACTCCGACTACAAGAACAAGAAGTATGAATCCGCTTTCGAGAAATACGCCTCCGTCCTCAAGAAGAACCCTAAGGACGCCCGGGCGTTCTATAACGCCGGGGACGCACTTTACCGCATGGAGGAGTACGAAAAAGCCGCGGAATCCTACTCCGCCGCAAAAACGAAAAAGACCCTCTCCGCCGACGCGGAATACAACAGAGGGAACGCGCTTTACAAGGCGCAGAAGCTGGACGAATCCATAGAGTCCTATAAACGCATATTGCTTGAAAACCCGGCGGACAAGGATGCCCTTTTCAACCTGGAAGTGGCCCTGCGTGAAAAGCAGAGCCAGCAGCAGAATCAGGATAATAATCAGGACAAGAAGGACGACAAAAAGGACCAGGACAAAAACAAGGACCAGAACAAGGACAAAGACAAGGATAAGGACAAGCAGGACAATAAGGACCAGAACCAGCAGCAGAACAAGGACCAGATGTCCAAGGAAGACGCGGAACGGCTGATGCAGATGGCGAAAGAGAAGGAAAAGAGCGCCCAGCAGAAACCGCAGCAGCTTCAGAGCGGCTCTCCTGACCAGGACTGGTAGCTATTTTGGATTTTAATTCATAACAGGAACACATCAATGAGCAAAGCGAAAATACTCATAACAGCGGCGGCGCTCTGCCTTACGGCCGGCAACGCGCTGGCGCAGATACGGATATCGGCCGACGTGGACAAGAACACGGTGTCCATCAACGACACTGTGACCCTTACCGTTTCGGTAAGCGGCGTCGGGGCGGACGCCCCTGAACCGCAGCTTCCATCGCTGCCGAACTTCGCGGTTTCCTCATCCGGGCAGAGCCAGAACATCTCCATAATAAACGGCAGGGTGTCCAGTTCGCTCACCTACCAGTTTCTGCTCATGCCCCGCTTCGTGGGAAAAGCCACGATAAATCCCGTGGTCATCCGGTACAACAACCAGAACTACCAAACCCAACCGATAGAAATAACCGTCGTCGCCCCGTCCGGTTCCAGGGGCCGCGCGCAGCCGCAGCAGATACAGCAGC
>CAYPTM010000139.1:0-6517 GCA_964413345.1 uncultured Elusimicrobiales bacterium | reverse complement strand
CTGGGCGCCGGGCATGGCGGCGGTGGTGCCGTTGTTGTCGGTCAGCGTCTTGGTGGGGCGGGCGACAGCGGCCGCGAACGTGAACATATCGTTGAACTTGTACGTTCCGCGAAGCTGGGCCGAGCGGTTCCACAGGGCGCCGGAGTATCCCAGGAAGTAGTCGTTGACCGTGTCCGGCAGTTCGGCAGGGGTCAGGGACCAGGTCTGTCCGACCAGGACGCTCAGATCGCCGAAGGACTTGACCACGTAGGCGTGGCGCAGGCGCAGGTCGGTGAGAGTGCCGCCGTCCGTGACGCCAAGGAAGTCGGTCTCAACCTTGCCGGTGAGGCCGAGGTCTTTCTCCGCCAGGTTCACACCCAGGCGGCTGCCGCGAACGGAGGCCCTGAATGTGGAGTTGGGCGTTCCGGGCGCCGAGAATATCGCGTATTCGTTGTTGGTCGTGTTTCCGTCAACATAAAGGAAGTCGGTTTTCAGCGAGCCGTAAAGCTTTGCAGAAAGAGCGGACTCCCCGTCTCCGCACCAGGCCGGTGTAGTCGCCAGGGTGAAGAGTGCTGCAGCTGCTAACATTTTCTTCATTAGTCATCTCCGGTTTGTTCCCGGCGTTTATCGCCGGTTTGGATGTGCCGGGTTTTGCGGGGTATTCCCCAATATAATCCCACCCCGGCTCTATATTACGCCTTATTTTAAACAAATTTGGTGGTATGGTGTAAAGTCTTTTAATAAACCCTGTGAATTTTTAGGGTGATGCCTGTTTGTACCGCGACATGGGCTCACAATGTCCAAAATGAATAATTTGTAACCAAGTTGACAAAATACGATGTTGATTTGTATCGCAATAGGCGGTAAAATATTAGTGTAAAGTAGTTACTGTTTGGGGGCCGCAATGAAGATTTTAATCGTCGAGGACAACCTGACCAACAGGGCAGTGTTGAGAGACGTTCTCCGGTTTTTCAGTTACGTGGTGGTGGAAGCTGAAAACGGGGCCATGGGCGTCGAACTCGCCAAGGCCGAAAACCCTGCGCTTATATTCATGGATCTGCAGATGCCGGTAATGGATGGCTATGTGGCCACCGCGGCCCTGCGTGCCGATCCCGCGACGAAGGACATAAAGATAGTGGCCCTAACTTCCTCCGCGATGAAAGGGGACCGCGACAAGGTCATGTCTTCCGGTTTCGACGGTTACGTAATAAAACCTTTTGACATTCACCAGGTGGTTGAACTCGTAAAGAAACTGGCCGGCTGACCTATGCTCAAAAAGTTCCTGGCCGGGTTCCCGGGATTTCTTTTTCCCGGTTTTTCCCGCCATAATCGAGACATCGAAAAAAGCCTGGACACTCAGCGCCGCATGCTGGGTGATCAGGGTCTTGCCCCGCGGGAAATTCTTGCCCTGGGGGTGTTCTTCCTTCTCTTTTATCTCTTTTCAGGTTTCATCGCCTGGCATCTGGAAAACTGGCTGGGTGGCAGCAACCATGTTTTTGCCGCGCATGGTATCGTTGCCGCCATCGTTTCCCTGCTGGCTGCTTTTGTAGCCTATCTTCTGCTTCGCCGCAACAAAGCCCTCTCGGAACTTGCCGCCGCCGACCTGGCCTATAGCCGGGAGCTGGGCCGCCGTTTTGCCGAGGAAAAGGACCGGCTGCTGACCATACTGCGCGTCATGTCGGACGGCGTTGTCGCCGTGGACCGCGAGGGGCGCGTCAGCATGATGAACAGCGTGGCGGAAGGTTTCACCGGACTGAAGGAATCCGAGGCCATTCTCCGTCCCGCAGAGACTGTGCTTCATGTCCAGGACGAGGGCGGCGCCAGCCTTCCCCTCGTGGCGGTGAAGGGTGTCCTTTCCACCGGTCGGGCCGAGGCTGATTCCGTCGTCTGGCTGGCTTCGCGCGACGGCACGCGCCGTCTTGTGTCGCAGGATTGCGCTCCCATTCTGGGAGATGACGGCGCGCCGTGCGGGGTGGTTCTGGTTTTCCGCGATATAACCGCCGACCGAAGAAGGCAGGGCGAGCTTCAGATGCGCGACGTGGCCATCGCCAATTCCGTGGCCGGCATAACAATGCTGGACACTAGCGGCAAGGTCCTGTACGCCAATACCGCCTTCGCCGGCATCGTCGGCGCGGGCGACCCTTCCGAGCTGCTGGGGGAAAGCCTGCGGGACCTGGGTCTTTACAGGGATTCCATAGCCGACGAATGGGAAAGGATACTGCATGGCGAGGCCGCGGTGGGGGAAATATCGCTCCGCCGGCCTGATGGGGGGGCGTGCTGGCTTGAATACGCGTGCAGTCTTGTCCGCGGAGCGGACGGAAAGGATTCATGCGTGGTCGCTTCCTTTATAGACATGACCATGCGCCGCAAGGCCGAAAACTCGCTGCGGGAGAGCGAGGCCCGCTACCGTCAGGTTCTCGACAACGCGCAGGACGTTTTTTACCGTACGGACGCAAACGGCAAGATAGTCATGGCCTCTTCAGCCGTCAGGCAGGTGCTGGGGTATGACTCCCCGGATGAAGTCATCGGGAGGCAGGTCGAAACATTCTGGGCCCATCCGGAACAGCGTGCGCTGCTGCTGGCCAAGCTTAAATCCGTGGGGAGGGTCAGCGATTATTCCTGCCAGCTCAAGCGCAGGGACGGCACGCTTGTAAGCTGCGCCGTCAGTTCCCATGCCTATTTCAGTCCGGAAGGCGATTATCTCGGCGTCGAAGGGTCCATTCGGGACGTTTCAATGCGGCGCAAGGCCGAGGAGGCCCTGCGCTCCTCAGAGGAAAGGTACCGCCGTCTTGTGGAAAACCTGGAAAGCGAGTATTTTTTCTACACCTGCGACACCATGGGGCGCATGACCTATGTCAGCGCTTCCATAACCAGATTGCTTGGCTACACCCAGGATGAATTCCTTGGCGACATGGGCCGTTTCCTCACGGACAATCCGGCGAACAAGACGGCGATGTCCAATCAGCGGGCGGCCCTGATAAGCGGCGTGCACCAGCCGCCTTTCTGTGTGGAAGTGCTGCACAAGGACGGCGGCAGGCGTTTCCTTGAACTTGTGGAAATGCCCCTGCACACGGAAAGCGGTTCCGTTTTCATGATAGAAGGTTTCGCGCGCGACGTGACCGAGATGCGTTCCCAGCAGATGGAGCTTATGCTGCGCGACCGCGCGCTGGAAGCCTCTCTCAGCGCCACCGTCATAGCCAGTCTTGACGGGGTCATCCTGTATGCTAATTCCGCCCTGTCAAAAATGTGGGGCTATCCGTCCCGCGAGGAGCTGACCGGAATTCCCCTCAAGCAGCTGGTGGGCGAAGCCGGGGAGTTCTGGCGGGCGGTTAAGTCCATCTCGGAGCTGAATAACTTCTCCGGTGAAATAGCCACCCGGCGCAAGGGCGGCGCGAACTTCCATCTGGAATACTCGGTAAGTCTTGTGCCGGATGAAAACGGGAAGCCGGCTTATCTGGTTGTTTCCTTCTCCGATATATCGCGCAGGAAGGAGTATGAATCCCTGCTTTTGCGAAATCAGGAGCATCTGCGCGTGATTCTGGACAACATCCCGGACATAGCGTGGCTTAAAGACCTTAACGGCAACTTCATTTCTGTCAACGATGCCCTTATGCGCATGTGCGGCCGCGCCGTGGGCGAGATAATAGGCCATACCGACCTTGATATCTTCCCCAAAAAGCTGGCGGAACGTTACATGGCCGACGACAAGGAAGTAATCCGCCTCCGCAAACGCAAGCATGTGGAGGAGCGGATTGTTGATTCCTTCGGCAATGAGCGCTGGATTGAGACCATAAAGACGCCGATTTTCAATTCCTCCGGCGAAGTCACCGGCACGGCCGGCATAGCGCGCGACATCACCGAGCAGAAGCAGTTTTCCTCCATACTGCTCTCCTATAATAAGGAACTGCTCGGTCTTAACCGGGCGTCTAACGCTATTCTCGGCGTGCTGAATCCGGGCGTTCTGTATTCGCGCATCTGCAACGAGGCCGTGCGCCTTGCCGGTTTCCGCATGACCTGGTTTGGCGTGGTGGACCATGCCGAAAAGGCGATACACGTCATTTGCACCGCGGGCCAGCAGGTCGATCCGGCCGTCAGAACAATACCTCTTTCCACGTCCGGGGATATGAGCCCGGTTTGCCGCGCCGCGGTGACGAAGGTGCCTCAGTTCGTCAATGAGATCCGGCCGGACGGCGTGCCGGGTTCCTGGCGGGAGGACGCCCTCAGGGGCGGGTTCCACTCCATGCTGGCCTTCCCGATAGTTTACGAGGGCGGACTGGTGACCGGCGTGCTTACCTTCGCCAGCGAGGAAACGAATTATTTCACGGCCCAGCGTGTTGAGATCTGCCAGGTTTTCTGCAATCAGGCCGGCGTCGCGCTTGAAAACGCGCGGCTTGTGGAATCGCTTGAAAAGAAAATAGCGGAGCGTACCGCCGAGCTGGAACTGCAGAAGGCCGCGGCGGAAAAGGCCAAGGCGCAGGCCGAGGTGGCCAGTCACGCCAAGTCGACTTTCCTGGCGAACATGAGCCACGAACTCCGCACTCCGCTTAACGCCGTGATAGTATGTTCCGCCTCTCTTTCCGAGGAGATGTTCGGCACGCTCAACGACAAGCAGCGGGAATATGTGGAGTACATCAATTCCAGCGGCAAGCATCTGCTGGGAATGATAAACGATATCCTGGACCTGTCCAAGATCGAGGCGGAGAAGATGGAGCTTATACCCTGCCCCATAGATATAAAGGAGCAGATACGAAGCCTGGTTGGCATAATCAAGGAGCAGGCCTACCGCAAAAAAGTCACTATCGAGATAAAGGTGGAGCCGGCGCATGGTTTCGAGATAGAGGCCGACGACCGCAAGTTCAAGCAGGTGGTTTTCAACCTTCTCAGCAACGCGCTCAAGTTTACCGGCGCGGGCGGCATAATAACGGTGGGCGCGTCTAAAACCACGATTGGCGCGCTGGCCGCAATACCGCAGGTCGCTGAACTTGCTGCCGCGCACAAGCCGGAAGAGGATTTTGTTTCGCTCTATGTGCAGGATACCGGCATAGGCATGCGAGCTGAGGACCTTACAAAGCTCTTCAAGCCTTTTTCCCAGATAGATTCTGAAGCCACCCGCGCATATGAAGGCACCGGTCTCGGCCTTGCGCTGGTTAAGCGGCTGGTCGAAATGCACGGCGGGACAATCTGGGTGGAGAGTGAACTGGGCAAGGGGAGCCGTTTCTGCTTTGTCCTTCCGCTCAGGCAGCCGCAGAAACCGGAGACCGAGGACTCAGTCGCGCAAGTAAAGGAGTGACATATGAACAAACCCCCGCTTGTGCTTATAGTTGACGATTCGGTAGCCCTGCTGGATGTGTATTCGGACATCATTTCCTCCGCCGGTTTCAAGGTGATGGTGGCCGAGACGGGGCTTCTTGCCCTGGATCTTGCGAAAAGGGCCAGGCCGGACCTTATCCTGCTGGATATCATGATGCCGTGCATGGATGGGGACGCCGTGGAGGCTAATTTGAAATCCGATCCGGCCACTGCGGACATTCCGGTCCTGTTCATGAGCAGCGTTCTTACGGAGCATGAGCAGCGGGAGAAATTCGCCGCGGCCGGACGAAACGTTAGCTTTATGGCGAAGGCTCTCGCGCCGCATGACCTGATAAATTCTGTCCGGGGCAGGCTGGGCATAAAATAACTGCTTTAGGGGTGAATGGCAAAACCTCCCGCTCAGGCGGGGGGTTTTTTATTTGGCGGGGTTGTCCGGAGGGGTTTCACGGCCCAGTCGGCTTTTGAGTTCATCGCGCCGCCATAAATTTTCACGGGTCGGGGCAATCTCACAGGCACGTTTGCAATACTCTGCCGCGGCGCGGATGTTTCCGGATTGCTCATGCAGGTCTGACAGTTTCTCGCACCAGACGGGATTGTCCAGTTCCCGGCGCAGCATCAGCTCGCAGCGTAGGATTTCGTCCCGGAGCAATGAAGTGTTTTCATCCCGCTCCCGCCGGTATGAACGTTCCTTCAGTATCAGGAATGCCGCCAGCGCGGCGTTGGCGAGCGCGGCAGATGCAAGCGCGAGGGCCGGGCTCCTTGCGGTGGTGTACCACATTAAGGAAAACATTCCGGTAAATGTCAGTGCGCCCCAGAATAAACCCATGGCCGGATTGACGCTGCCCAGGTGATACGTCCGTTCGCGCCTTTCCAGCATCCACATGACAAGCCATGCTCCGGCCACGGAGCACAGCAGTTCAAGCAGGACCATGAGAACGGTCGCTACCCCGGATTCTATTGCATTTGTGATCATTATCCAATCATACGAAATCGCGGCGCGGCGTGATGGGCGGAGGATGTGCCTCCGTCGGAGATTTGTCTAGGTAGGCCGCAGTATGGTACAATGAAATATCGATTTATTCCGGGATGGTGTAACGGTAGCACAAACGGCTCTGGACCGTTTTGTCTAGGTTCGAATCCTAGTCCCGGAGCCATTTATTCGCAAAGATAGAACCTCTGCCCTTTTAGCGCCCGGCGCTAGGGGCAGTTTGTATTTTATGTGGCCCCC
>CAYPTM010000138.1:0-6570 GCA_964413345.1 uncultured Elusimicrobiales bacterium | reverse complement strand
CGCCTGTATTTTCTTCGCCAGCACAAGTTCGCCCTCGACCTGGTCCTTGGCCGCTGTCGTCTCGCGCAGGCGTCCCATGTATTCCTGCAGGAGGCCGTGCATGTCAACGAAAGAATGGGAAAGCTGGCTGACCTCCCCTTCCGTGGCGGTGGCCATGGCCTTCACGTTTTCAATGGATTCGGGGTCAAGCGCGAAATCGTTGTCGGCCATAAGGCGCATATAGTACGACAGGTCGGAAAGCGGCTCCGTTATGCGGTCCAGCATGTAATAAACGACGCCGGACATGGCGAGGAAAATGAGCAGGGCGAGGAAGATGGTCACGCCGAGAGTGCGGGAAAGGCGGCTTTCGGCGTAGGCCAGGGGAATCTCCGCGCCCGCGACGTAAATGGAACCCGTCATGGTCTTGAAGGGCAGGAAGTAAGAGCGGTAATTGCCCTCATCCGTCTTGAAAGACTGGAAGTAGGCCGAACCGTCCAGCGCGCGGCGCATGGCGGAGGGCCCCTCGTATTCCCTGTAGAAGGGGGAAATTATACCGCGCTTGAGGTCTTCGGGCCTTTCGCTGGCGGCTATGACCACGGTCCGCTCGCCGTCGCGCATTACGGTATACAGCGCGGAAAGGCCGTTCTCCTCCGCGTAGCGGGAAAGCAGACGGGTATTGCGCGAATGGCGCGCCGCGTTAAGGCTGCGGGGCCCGCGCAGGGAATCCACGAAATAGTCAGGCAGTATGAAGGGCACGGCAGCCGCCGCCACCTTCAGCTGTTCGTCCACGCCGCGCATCACATCGGTCTTCTGTGTATTGTAAAAATAGAACCCCGTGGCGGCTATGAAAACGAGGTTGACGCCCAGCAGGGCGGAAAGTATCTGGTTTTTAAGGGGCCATTCTTTAAAGTTCATAATGTTGTTTCCCGTAAAAAAATTCAAAGCAAAAAATCGCCGTTCGTATACAATATAATAAATATAGAGAAAGTGTTAAATGTACTTTTTCCCGGCTTGAGGCCGACCGGGGCCCACAGAACGCGTGGGCCCTTGGTTTCTTGCCCGGGCCGCGCCGCGAGGGTAAAATATACATATGGCAGTTACCCGGAGAACCGGATTTATGACCATTAAACGCCTGCTTGCGCCGATACTGCTTCTGCTGCCCATCTCCCTGCTGGCCGGGGAGGATAAATACGCGGAGCTGCAATCCGCGCTGAGTTCCAACGCCTATCCGGCGTTCTTTTATTTTCTGGAAAATTCAGGCGGCAGATACACGGAAGCCGTGGCCGCGTTCGCCAAAACCTCACCTGAAAACAGACGGGAAAGGCTGGCGGAGTGGCGTGATTTTGAAATGCTGCTCAGAGGCGGGAAACTGGACAGCAAAGGCGCCCTCATACGAAACGAACTGGCGAAGCTTCCCGGAGAGCAGTGGCACTTCATCGTCAGGCTTGAGAGGGAACGCAGGGCGCTCTACAACAAACTGGGGTGGGGCCCCGGCGGCAATATCCGGCAGAACGGTGCGGAATTGATAGGAGTCCGGATAGAACCCCGGCTCTGTTCAGACCGGAGCGAAAAACTTACCGCGCTCATGGCACCGGTCGAAAACATGCCCGCCTTCCGCAACTGGAAGACCGAGGAGATAACCGCCAACATGATCTCTGTCCGGGACAGCCGCGGCCTCCGCGACGAACTTTACGGCGGCGTCCACTGGGCAAACTGCTTTGTATACAATGACGGCTCCCGCAAGGTGGAAATAGTGGCCGACGCCTGGGCAAACGCCCTGGTCCCCGCCTACACCTGGTGGTATCACTTCGACAAGGGCACGCACGAATTCCTCTACCGCTCGGGTGGAAGGGACTGGTGCGGCTCCGAAATACTGGAAAAAGCCGTGCAGGCGCAGATACGGGCGCGCCGGACGGCAGCTTCCCCGGTTCAGAAAAAAAGTTCCACGCTGAACGGCCTTAAAACCGGCAAATCCTTCTGAAACCGCATCTTTCAGCAGAAAGGCCCACTCCGTCGTGGGACCTTCTGCCCATGACACGGGCTTCATTTTTGCATAAGATTATATATATGAAACCTTACTTCGAACGTTCCCGCCATCTCGGCAACAACCGCGCGTTGTTCCTGTGGGCCGTGGGCGCGATAATACTTTTCCTTGGTCTTCCCTCCATACTTAAAGCCGAGCAGGGGCAGGATTTCGGCGCAAGCCTGGCAAACATCCAGACAGAGGCTAAGGCCGCAAAACGCCCCGCCAACACTCTGCTGATGGGGGGAGTTTCGTTAAAATACGGGCAGAAACAGCAAAAGTTCGCCGTGGCCTTCCGCGTTCCCGTCTCGCTTATGGACGCGCAGGTCAAGGACGCGATAAACAACGATCCCGCCGGCAAGGTGCATGTGGTGGACCAGAACAAACCGGTCCTGATCTCCAACGGCCGGGACGTGATGATAACGAACATATCCTATTGGGTGCTGCGGGGCGAGTTTTGCCGCCCGAAGTTCATCGTCACCCCGTTCTGGGCCGGTCCGAACAAGGTGGGACTGCGCTTCAAGAAAGTGGATTTTGACGCCGGCGGGCTGCTCTGGCTGGCCAAGAAGTTCGGCATAACCGACGAAGACAAGGTCCTCTCCCAGCTTATCGAGGGCATAACTTCCCAGATACAGGACTCCATGTACGTGGAGCTCAACACCGCGCTCGGCCGCATAGGGGCGGACGGCGTAAATCCCTACAATCTCATCGCCTTCCGCTACGATGCCGGAACCCGCACGGTCTATATATCCCTCTCGGACGATTTCCTCGTCCCCATAGCGCCGCGCATGAAACTGACCTCCTTCACCCTTTCAAAAACGGATGTCACGCTGGCCGCCGCCACGAACGACACGGTAAACAGCATTGCCCGAAAGAACAACGAACTGGCGTTCGACCAGAACTCGGTCAATTTCATACTGCACGACATAGAGGACCCCGCGCTAAGTTTCATGCCCGGCAATCTCTATCCCGGGGGCATACTGTTCGGCCAGCCGGGGGAAAACGACGTTACTGTCTCCATGGCGGTAAAGACGCCGTTCAGTCTGCCCTTCAGCAATCAGCCGGTGTGGGCCGCTGTCAGCGTAACCGCCATGCCTAAAGTAACGGCCAAGAACACTGTTTCCCTCACCATCAAGCGGATACACCTCAACTGGCTGGGGCAGGGCAAGAACGGCAAGGAACTGCCAAACGTTCCGGATTTCATACAGAACCACAAGGACCTTCAGAGCATACTGGTGAAGCAGGCGGCGCAGCAGCTTGCGGCCAACCCCGCTGTCAAAAAATACGCAGCCACCTCCTGCAAGGGAAGCACGGTCACCCTGAAACTCCGGAAATCGGCGATGCTGCCGGCTTTCGCGCAGTGGTTCGACATAACCGGCATGGACGTGAACTATGAAAGGGTTGCTTTCAACTACACCCTCAACATGGCCGCGGCCGGACAGATGCGCTAGAGGTTTTAACTGAAAAAACCCCGCCAACTCGGCGGGGTTTTATTTTTTCGGGAATACAGTTTTGTCGGCAGGGAAGTTACTTCTTCTTCGGCTGCGGCCTTGGGCCCGAGACAAGCGTGACGGAAAATACTTCCGCCGGGGGGACTTTCTCCCAGGAACGTGCATATGCAAGCTTTATGGTGCCGGAACTTTCCTTCAGCGCCTCCACATGCCAGCGGAACAGGGAAGGCGCCCCGACTACGTTTCTTTTAGCGCCGCTCCGTATCACTTCCGCTTCGCTTATTCTGAAAGACGCCGTGTCCACGGAAACCACGCTCCACATGAACCCCGTGGTGGGATTGCCGGGCAGCTCGATGGTCAGCCTGTCCCCCGCGGCAATCCGCACGGAAGAAGCGTTGTCCTTCCTTGTAAGGACTTTCACTGAATCGGACGCGGACGCAAAAGCCGCGCACACCATGCCAAGAACAACGGCACACGAAATCACTGCGTGTCTGCTCATATCATTCTCCCTCACTGCCCGTATTTTTCCGGCAGGACAATCCTGAAAGCCGTGCCCTTTCCCTGTTCGCTGGAAAAAGAGATTTTCCCGCGGAGATAATTTTCCGTAAACAGGCGCATGCTGTAAGTACCGAGCCCGCGCCCTTCTCCCTTGGTGGAGAAGGAACGCTTGAAAATCTGCGTCTGGAACTCCGGCTTTATGACGGCGGAATTGATGACGCTGAAGACAAAGCACGCGCCCTCCCGGGTGATGGAAGCCTGCACGGTCTCGCCCTGGGCGCTGGCCTCCAGCGCGTTCTTGAGCATGTTGAAAAGCACGCGGCGCACAATGGCATGATCCGTGAATATGGACTCGTTGACGCTGTCTCCGGAAAGGATTATGTTCTTGAAACGGCCGGAAGACGTATGGCTCAACTGGGCTATAACGGATTCGAACACCTCTCTCGTCATCATGGAAACAGGATTCACGGCAAGCTGGTCCTGCTCCGCGGCTATGAGCATGCGCTGGCTGTTGACCTCCTCCACAAGCTGATGCGCCGCGCGGCTGCCCAGGGCGGTAAGCTCCTTCGTGCTTTCGGCGGCGGTGGTGGGGTCGGTAAGCATGCCCATGACGGTTTCCACGGCCCCTGCGGAATTTGCGATATCGTGCATGAACAGGCGCTCCAGCACCTGGCGGCGTTTTTCGGAGCTTATATCCAGCAGATAGACCGCCACGAACTTCCTGCCGGAAACGACCAGCGGATAGGCCGTCACGCGAAAGTCCACGGCCTGGATGCCGCCGTTAACGCGCATGGTTATGCGGCACTCGCGCGTTTCGCGGTTGCCGTTCATGGCCGCAACGATGGCCAGCACCGCCCCGCAGTTGCGGCAGTACTCCGTGGTGCCGCAGCCTCCGGAAGCGGAAGCCTGGCAGGCGTGCTCGCACTGGAAGAGCTCGCCGGGCCGTTTACCCAGCACAAGGTTCAAATCCGCTATGCCGAGGAGCCGCAGCACGGCGCTGTTTGCCAGCACCGCCTGCCGCTGCTCGTTAAGAACCAGAAGCAGTTCCGGCAGGGCGTTGAACACGGATTCAAGCAGGTCCGCGTCGGACAGTATTTTGCTGTCGCTTTCAAGTTCGCCGCGGCTAGCCCGGGCGGAAGTGAGGAATTTGGTTTCTTTGTCGTCAGCCATGATGCTCGTCACTTGGGGGATTCCGTCCCTGCTTTAATGGAAAGGGCCAGCGAACGGCCCAGTTCATGGGCCTCGGCCAGCAGCTCCGGGCGTCCGGCTATGTCGTCGCTGCGAAGGGTGCCGCCGGCGTATATGGTCCGCACGGAACTGAACCCGATGAATTTAAATGTATCGGCGGTGTTGTCAAAATACGGCTTGAAAGTCTTAATATCGGCCTGCCCCTGTGTTACGGCCAGAACGGCGGGCACGCCTCTCTTTATGCGGGAGGTGAAATCCTGCCGCATGAAGGCAATCAATCTGTCCATCACTATCTTGGCCTGCCCGGACATCTGGCCCATATATACCGGCGTGCCGAAAACCAGCGCATCAGCCTCACCCACGGCGCTGTAAATGCGCTGCATTTCATCCGGGAGCATGCACACGCCCTGCTGCATGCAGTAATAGCAGCCGGTGCAGCCGCCTATCTGCATCTGGCCGAGGGGGAAATAAACCACCTGCGCCCCCGCCTCTTCGGCGCCAAGAAGGATTTCCCTCACAAGACGCTCGGTGTTTCCGTTCAGGCGGGGACTGCCGCCTATTCCCACGATGTTCATAATTCTCCGTTCGCGGCGTCCGCTTATTTGCGGCGCGGCTTTTTACGCCCGACGGAAGACAGTTCCTCGGGCATGGAAATTGCAGGGTTACCCCATAGTCCGACGCGGGCGGCCCGGGCCTGCCGCAGCGCCAGCACGAAACGGTCCGCATACTTTACGTTCGGGGGGATTGTGAGGAGCATGGCGTAACCCGCGCGCAGCATCTCCCCGTTGAGCATGCGCCCGTCGGAGAGGAAAACATAGGCCAGGGTGCGGTTGTACTTGTCGGTCCGCTCCACGTCATACTCAAGGCTTACCGTATCTCCTTTGCGGACCAGCGTTTTGGCGAACTCCGACGCTTTTTTCCCCATCGCCACAAGGGCGTTGAGATTCTGCCGGTACTTTGACGAATCCCTTCTGGCCTTGGCGTTGTCGGAGCTCTCGGGCGTGTCTATTCCGATAAGGCGCACCCTGAGCCGCGCTCCGTTGACTGACACGATAATAGTGTCCCCATCGGTCACTTTTTCTACGGACGCCGTTTCCAACGCGAAGGACAGGGAGCCGGACAAGAGAAGCAGACCCGCGAAAAGTATTCCCTTGAGCATTTTGGCCATATATCAAATCTACTCCGTTTTAAGGCTAAAAGCAACCTCGCGTCACCGCACCTGCCAGTATCTGCCGGACAATGTTTTGCTCACCCGCAAAACCCCGTTCTCGGCGAAGAGTTCCTCCTCCACCGTGGATTTCTCCTCGTGGACAAGATTTCTTGAATATATGCGGCTCTTTATGGAGGCCTCATAGGAAACGGCATAACGGCCGCCGCCCAACGAGCGGATTTTCATGCCCGACACGGAAAAAGATATCGAGTCGTAGAGCC
>CAYPTM010000137.1:5121-6609 GCA_964413345.1 uncultured Elusimicrobiales bacterium | reverse complement strand
GCAGTCAGGCTGCGCCATAGGCGAATATTTCATGTGGAAGGGCCGCGACGTGCTGGTCGTTTATGATGACCTTTCAAAGCACGCGCAGGCCTACAGGCAGATGTCCCTGCTGCTGCGCCGCCCGCCAGGCCGCGAGGCCTACCCCGGCGATGTGTTCTACCTCCACTCCGCCCTGCTTGAGCGCGCGTGCAAGCTTTCCAAGGAAAATGGCGGCGGCTCTCTTACCGCCCTGCCCATCATCGAGACGCAGGCCAACGACGTGTCGGCCTACATACCGACCAACGTCATCTCCATCACGGACGGGCAGATATTCCTTGAATCCAACCTCTTCTACTCTGGCGTCCGCCCAGCGGTCAACGTGGGCATATCGGTGTCCCGCGTCGGCGGTTCCGCGCAGGTCAAGGCCATGCGGCAGGTCGCGGGCACGCTGCGCATAGACCTGGCCCAGTACGACGAACTTGCGGCCTTCTCGCAGTTTGGCTCCGATCTGGACAAGGAAAGCCTCCGCCAGCTGGCCCGCGGCGAGCGCATGGTGGAACTGCTGAAGCAGGACCAGTACTCGCCCATGTCGCTGGAGGACCAGGTGCTTTCCATCTTTGCCGCCACCAACGGCTACATGGACGACGTGCCGGTGGCGAGGGTGCATGATTTCGAGACGGGGCTTCTCCGGTTCGCCCGCGAGAACCACTCCGGCTTCATGAAGACGCTGGCCGAGAAGCGCGAGTTTGACGACCAGCTCAAGGAACAGGCCAAAACGCTGGTTGCGGCGTTCAAGGCCCAGTTTAAGGCTTAGGAAAGGGGGCAGGATGAACAATGTCATGAAGGCCAAGGCCGACGCGGCCGCCACGGGCGGAGCGCGGGCGGCCGCCAAGAAGAGTCCGGAACTGCTGCGCGATGCCGTGGCCGCTTTCGACTCGCTGCGTGCCGAGGCGCGCGAACAGATGCAGGCGGTAACCGCCCCCAAGATGCGCGTGCTGCTGGACAAGCTGGACGCCGGCGAACCGCTCAGCGAAGAGGAGAAGGTCCTGCTCCGCGTCTGGCTGGTGGGCGACGCCGCGGCCTATGTTTCCATGGAAAACGACTATCACGGCTGGGTTTCCGAACTGGAACGCCTTTCCGCCGCGGTGGGCGACAAGGCCGCCGGGGATATGACCCCGCAGAGCCTGATGGAGATTTCCGGCCTTTGCGAGGACGCGCTCAACCTCCTTCCCAACATACAGAAGTACATCGAGCAGTCGGACCGCATCCAGCGCTTCGAGGAGACCCTGCGCAATCTCGGCCCGCAGGACTACAAGTTTCTGTACGGCGTTTTAAAGCTGAAGCTTGATTATTCGCGCGACTGATTTAGAGAGGATAAAATGAGATTTCTGGTCACCGGCGGAGCCGGTTTTATTGGCAGCAACATCGCATTCGCCCTTCAGAAACGGGGGGACGAAGTGGTGATAATGGACGACTTCTCGTCCGGGCATTTCAAGAACCTGATAGGTT
>CAYPTM010000137.1:0-5111 GCA_964413345.1 uncultured Elusimicrobiales bacterium | reverse complement strand
TCGCCGGGAACATCTGCGATTTCGAATGGGTGGACAGCCTTGAGGGCCGTTTCGACGGCATATTCCACGAGGCCGCCATCACCGATACAACGGTGATGGACCAGTACAAGATGATGCAGGTCAACGTCGAGGGTTTCCGCAACATACTGGCCCTGGCGAAGGAACTGAACATCAAGAACGTGGTGTACGCCTCCTCGGCGGGCACTTACGGCAACGGCGCCTGCCCGATGGCGGAGTCGGCCGTCCCGACCCCCGAGAACGTGTACGGGTTCTCCAAGGCCGTCATGGATACAGTGGCGGCGGATTTCGTCGCGCAGAACAAGGGCTTCAAGCTGGCCGGTCTGCGTTACTTCAATGTGTACGGCCCCGGGGAGTATTACAAGGGCAAGTTCGCCAGCATGATATACCAGCTTTACCTCCAGATGAAGGCCGGCAAGAGCCCGCGCATCTTCAAGCACGGGGAGCAGGAACGCGATTTCATCTACGTCAAGGACGTGGTGTCCGCCAACCTGAAGGCTTTCGAATGCCGCCACAGCGGCGTGTACAACGTCGGCACCGGCAAGCCGGAGAATTTCAACAAGGTCATCTCCTGCCTCAACCGGGAACTCGGCCTTAAGATGGAAACCGACTATATCGACAATCCCTACGCTTTTTTCCAGAACAAGACGCAGGCCGAAACCTCGCGTTCCGGCAAGGAGCTTGGCTGGAAGGCGGAATGGGGTATCGACGAGGGAATAAAGGATTATATCGCCGTTCTGGAAAAAAGGGCATAAAAGATGGAATCGTTACGCGACATAAGGCGCAATATAAAGTCCGTAAAGGCCACGCAGCAGATAATGTACACCATGAAGATGGTGGCCTCGGCGCGCGTAAAAAAAGCCCAGAACGCCATAATAAGCTCGCGCCCTTTCGCCGTTAAGATGGAAAAGATGCTCTCCACGCTGCGGCACGAGCTGCGCGAGGGGGACGGCACTTTCGAGGGCTCGTTTGTGCGGGAGCTTGTCGAGCCGGTAAAGCGGCGCGAAGGCAAGGCCCTGCTGCTGATTACGTCCGACAAGGGCCTTTGCGGCTCCTTCAACGCCAGCCTTTTCCGGCAGGCGACGCAGTGGATAGTGGAAAACCGCTCCTCCAAAATTTACGTCTACGTAGTGGGCCGCAAGGGGCGCGATTTCATAAAGCGTCTCAAGGGCGCGGACATAGAGATAGTTGAGGAACTGACCGGCATATTTCCGAACGCGGGCTACGTCCACGCGGAGATGCTCGGCACTCACATACTGGAGTTTTTCCTCAGCCGGAACGTGGAATCCGTGTCGGCCATATACAGCGAATTCCGGTCGGTCATGTCGCAGAAGGCCGTTCTTGTCCCCTTCCTTCCGCTTCTGCCCGCCCTGGATGACTGCAGCGGCGTGGAAGACGCGCAGTGCATGCACCTGCACGACTTCACGTTCGAGCCGTGCAAGCGCAGCCTGTTCGAACAGCTGGCCCCGCGCTACGTGAAGGCCCAGATATACCGCATGCTTCTGGAGAGCCAGGCTTCGGAACTGTCCGCCCGCATGACCGCCATGGACACCGCGAGCAAGAACGCTCTAGATTTGATTTCCCAACTGACGCTGAAGCTCAACCGGACGCGCCAGTCTATGATCACCACCGAGCTGACCGAGATAGTGGCCGGCGCGGAGGCTTTGAAAAATTAGCGAGGATACCATGAACACGGGTAAGATAGTCCAGATAATAGGACCTGTTGTTGACGTAGAGTTCGGGCACGGCAAGCTGCCCGCCATACTCAACGCGCTGCGCATCCCCTACAAGGAGACCGAGAACGGCAAGGAAGTTTCCAAGGAACTGGTTGTCGAGACGGCCGCCCATCTGGGCGACGACTCCGTCCGCGCCATTGCCCTCGGCCCCACCAACGGTCTGCGGCGCGGCCTGTCCGTGGAGGACACCGGCGCGCCCGTCACAGTCCCCGTAGGCGAAGCCTGCCTCGGCCGCCTCATCGACGTGCTCGGCCAGCCCAAGGATTACCGCGGCCCCATAGAGACCAAGGAATTCTCCCCGATACACAAGAATCCTCCGCCGATGACCGCGCAGAAGACCACCCCCGAGATTTTCGAAACCGGCATCAAGGTCATAGACCTGCTCGCCCCCTACATGAAGGGCGGAAAGGTGGGCCTGTTCGGCGGCGCCGGCGTAGGCAAGACCGTCGTCATCATGGAGCTCATCAACAACGTGGCGCGCCAGCACGCCGGCTGTTCCGTGTTCGGCGGCGTGGGTGAACGCTCCCGCGAAGGCAACGACCTCTGGCTGGACATGCAGAACTCGAAACTTTCAGACGGCAGCACCGTGCTTTCCAAGACGGCGCTGGTCTACGGCCAGATGAACGAGCCCCCCGGCGCGCGCGCCCGCATCGGCCTTACCGCGCTTACGCAGGCCGAGTATTTCCGCGACGTGCAGGGCAAGGACGTGCTGCTGTTCCTGGACAACGTGTTCCGCTATGTGCTGGCTAACGCCGAAGTGTCCGCGCTGCTTGGACGCATGCCTTCAGCCGTGGGCTATCAGCCCACCCTGGCCACGGAAGTCGGCGGCCTTCAGGAACGCATCACCTCCACCGACAGGGGTTCCATCACCTCCATTCAGGCCGTCTATGTGCCCGCTGACGACCTGACAGACCCCGGTGTGGCCACCACGTTCACCCATCTGGACACCACCACCGTGCTTTCGCGCCAGATATTCTCCCTGGGCATTTACCCCGCCGTGGACCCGCTGGATTCCACCTCCCGCATACTGGACCCGCGCATCATCGGCGAGGAACATTACAACACCGCCCGCGCCGTCCAGAAAATCCTTCAGCGCTACAAAGAGCTTCAGGACATCATCGCCATCCTGGGCATCGACGAACTGGCGGAAGAGGACAAGAAGGTTGTCGCCCGCGCCAGAAGGATACAGAAATTCCTGTCCCAGCCCTTTTTCGTGGCCCAGCAGTTCACCGGCCGACCGGGCCGGTACGTCAAGCTGGAGGACACCATCCGCGGCTTCAAGGGCCTTGTGGCCGGAGAGTACGACCATCTGCCGGAACAGGCGTTCAGCATGGTCGGCGGCATAGAGGAAGCCGTGGAAAACGCGAAGAAGATGGGAGCGGGGGTGTAGCTTTCCATGGCAGCCCATCTCAAGCTGGTAATAGTCACACCCGAAAAACCCGTGCTGGACACGGAAGCGGACTTCGTTGCCCTCCCGGCATACGAGGGCGAGATGGGCGTGTTGCCGGGCCATGTGCCGGCGCTTGTCCAGTTGACCGAAGGCGTGCTCCGATACAAGCGGGGCGAGCAGGAATCCACCTTCGCCATTATGGCGGGCTACGCGGAAGTAATAGATGACGAGGTTTCTGTTTTTGCGGAAGCCGCCGAGCTTGCCGCCGAAATCGACGAGGAGCATGCGCGCCAGTCCCTGCAGAAGGCCAAGAGCATTCTTGCCTCCCGCGGGACGGAGAAGGACCTTGATGTGGACGCGGCGAACGCAGCCATGCGCCGGGCCTTCACCCGTCTGAAAGTTGTCCGCAAGCTGAGGCCGCAGGGACGTTAGACAGTTCCCTGAACTGAATTATGAAAGCCGCCGTCCGTTAGTTTCGGACGGCGGCTTTTATGTTTTAACGCAGCGGGTATTAGAACTTGTAGGCGGTTATAAGGCGGTAGTCGTAGTAATCTGTGTCGCCAAGGCGCTGCGAGTGGTAGACGTATGCCGTCTTGAAGGTGACGCTGAGGCCTTTCCAGTAGTCGGCGAAGGAATAGCGCATGATGAAGTTTATCTCGTGCTGTGTGGGGAAGGATTTGTCGTCGCTTGAGGGGATGTAGGCCTGCGTGTAGTCCGTTTCGGCGTAAAGGCCGGGCAGACCCGCCCCGCTGAAGTCATAGTTGAAACCCAGCAGCCAGGCCTTCTGCCCGTCAAGGTCGCAGTCCTCTTCCATTATGGATGTGTAGCCGGGGAAGCCGGCGAACGGGTTCACCATGTCGGTCCCGTTGGCCGCCTGTGTGTAAGCCACCTGGGCGTTCGCGCCATGCGTCCCGGCGCCAAGCATTATGCCGCCCATGGCGCTTTTTATCCGTCCCGCTATGGCTTTCCCCGTGTCGGTCTGCGCCATCGCCTGCCCGGACAGGGAATAGTTCCAGTCACTCCTTTTCCATTTTTTGTCGAACTGGAAATAACTGGTGTTAAGAAAATCGTAAGCCTGATAATTCCACAACTGCGTTTTAAGGTCGTCTGAGAGCTGGTATTCCGCGCCCAGCATGGTGACTGATTTGTTTATGTCGTAGCCGGCGGCTTTGGGCAGGCTTACGAATTCGGTGGAGGTCCATTCCTTTATTTTCGTTACCTGCGAGGCGGTAAGCTTCAGCCCCGGCAGCGAGGTGTTCCTTACGGTATAAGCCTCATAGGTGACGGGGGCTATGCGGATATCGTTTGGATTTATGAACGGCGTGTCTATCAACTGGCGGTAAATGGTCAGCTCCGTATTCCCGAATTTGTAGTTAAGGTAGCTGAGGCCCAGAACCGAAAAACTTTTCTGCCCCGGCGCGAGCACGTTGCTGCCGTCGGTGCTTTTGGGCGAAAAAGGCATTTTCTGTGCTGTATATACCCCTATCCCGGCCGCAAAACCTGCGGCATAGGGCGTTTTGTAGAGCAGTTTTCCGCCTATGGCCTGCGCCTGCGTGGTTGCGTTTGGGTCAGAATGGAAGGTTCTGGCCATGAAGTAGTCCATAACCGTCACGTCAAACGTGCCCGCGCGGAGGAATGTTGCGGGTGTGTTATCAGCGGCGCATGCCGGCAGTTGAAACGATGAAAGGAGAAAAGTGAGTATGGTGTGGGTTAATTTCATAAGATAAATAACAATATATTGCAAAATTGCCCCCCTGACAAGTGGCGTTTCTGGAAAAAGGGGGGGAAATCAGCGTGGAACAGGTGAAAACATTTAAGAAAACAGGGATTTGGCTGGCGTGTATATTTTTGGTGGGTATTTGCGTGTATGAGGGGATATCGCGTTATGCCTTGTACAAAGCTCCGCCAGAGATTGCCTTCTCCCAAAACAAGCGGACGTACGCGCGAGAGTATTTATTTGGAAAGAT
>CAYPTM010000136.1:0-6610 GCA_964413345.1 uncultured Elusimicrobiales bacterium | reverse complement strand
CACCGGCTGTGCGAGCCTCGTTACGCCCATCCGCGCACTTATCTGGCGCAGGTGGAAAGAGTGCCCGACGCCGATGCGCTGGCACGGCTGGAAAAGGGCCTGCTCCTGAAAGACGGCCCCACTAAACCATGCAAAGCGGCGCTCGCGCCGGAACCGAACCTTCCGCCAAGGGTGCCGCCCGTGCGCTACCGCAAGACGGTGCCGACCGCGTGGGTGGAACTGACTCTTACCGAAGGGCGCAACAGACAGGTGCGCCGTATGATGGCCGAGGTGGGCTTTCCTGTGCTGAGGCTGTTCCGCAGCGCGATAGGCAGCATAACTACGGCAGGTCTGGAACCGGGACAATGGCGGGAATTGACCGCCGCCGAAATCAAAACACTTTCCAAAACTCGTTGAAGGGAGGATTATGAAAATAGGATTTATAGGACTGGGAATCATGGGTTCAGCCATGGCCCGCCATCTGCGCGAGGGCGGTTATGATGTCACGGTCTGCAACCGCACGGCGGAAAAGACCCTGCCCTTCAAAAAGCTTGGCTGCGGCGTGGCCAAAACGCCGAAAGAACTGGCCGCCATGACGGACGTCTGCATAGTGATGGTGACGAATCCGGCGGCGATAGACGATGTTCTGGAAGGGAAGGACGGCTGGCTTTCAGGCGGAGTGAAAGGCAAACTGCTCATCAACATGAGCACCGTTTCAGTGCTTTACACCAACAAGCTGGCCGCGCTCTGCAAGAGCCAGGGCATACGCTTTCTGGATTGTCCCGTATCCGGCAGCAAGGTACAGGTGGAGGCGGGGCAGATTGTAATACTCGCCGGCGGTGAAAAAGAAGAAGTAGACCGGGCGACGCCGATATTTTTGAAAATGGGCAGGGCGGTAGTTTACGCCGGTCCCGTGGGGAGCGGCTCCGCGCTTAAGCTGTGCATGAACCTCATCATAGCCCAGATGACCTCGGCCGTGGCGGAATCGGCCACGCTGGCCCGGGCGCTTGGCATAGACCCCGCGCTAATCTTCGAGACCATACACAATTACCCCGCCATAGACTGCCCATACTTCCGGATAAAGGAAAAAAACATACTCTCCGGCAACTTCGCCCCGGCTTTCTCTCTCGCAAACATCCTGAAAGACGTGCGCTTCATGCTTGAGGAGGCCTCCAGCCGTGGGCAGCAGTTGCCCGTAACCTTCGCCGTCAAACAACTGATGGAACAGAGTCTGGCCGACGGCAACGCGGAAAAGGACCTCAGCGTTATAACCGAGACGCTGTCAAAGATGAAATCCGGCAAATAAGACTTCAGTCGCAGATATAAAGAAAAGGCCCCGCTCAAACGGGGCCTTTTCCGCTGATGAAAGCAGAATCCAGCATAATGTTACAGGGAAATTATTGCTTCGTTGAACCCAGGCTAAGACCACTACACCATTAAAGGATTCAGCTCGACTTCCACGGAAAATTGCAAAAATAACTTGGACGGGAAGAGGGCGGACAGACAGGGACTAGAAGAATAGCACCTAGGATCGCCGCGCATGTTTAGCCGAAAGTTGGTAATCTGCTATAGTAATTTGCGGAAGCTCTCGATTTCAGAATATGCAAGAGGGTTATTTATGGGGATAAGACTTTGGCTTTTCATGGCGGTGATTCTATCCTGTTGGAACAGTATTGGCTGGGCCGGGGACATAGAGGCTGCCTCAGTCCTCGATAAGATTTTGGAACCTGCGGCGGCTACTCCTGTTGTTTTAGAGTCAACCTCTGTTATCCGGGATGCACAGGGGAAGCGGAATGCAGCGTCTAGTGGTACAGTTCCTGTCAGTTTGCAACTTTCCAGGTTCAAAGTCGCTGATGGGGTGGAAGACATCCGTGTATCGCCAAACGGTAACATCATTGTCAAAAGTACTGCTGCGTTGGCAATCTATGGTCCCGACGGTAGAAAACTTAAAACATTGGAAGGCAATGCCATATATCTGTCAGATAATAGCAAGTATTTCGCTGTTGTTAATTCCATCAGGGCACCAAGAAATTCTAAAAAGGTGCGGCCTTGCTATGTGAGATTACATGATGAGAATGGCACCTTGTTGTGGGAAAAGGAAAGCCAGAATCTCTTGTTTGTACATCTTTCAGGGAAAGGACACGTTGCTCTTTTTCCCCGGATAGAGAATTCCGGTTCCGCCAATATATTTGCCGCTAATGGCGCGGTAATTACCCCAGCAAACGTATTTAGCAATGGGAATTCCTATGATTTGACATTTAGTGATTCTGCCCATTCCTATCTATTGCGCAAGGCAATTATAGAGAGACCTTCGGGAAATGGAAATGCCTATACGTACTACTCATCCATGCATGTATTTAGCATAAATGGGGTCGAGCTGTTTGCTACAAAACCAGTAAAGGAAGACTCACCGGCTGTTGTGACGGTCAAGGCAGTAAATGATTCCGAGGCTTTTGTGTTTTCTGAAACGATTTTTGGACAGAACAGCTCAAATTACACTTATGTGGATGTTAGCGACAAATCATTCCGCAAGATGGAAGGATTTGATGGGTATTTTTTGCAGTACGCAAAACACCTTGGCAACAACAAATTGGCAGTATTTACCAAAGATTCATTCATTATTTGGGATTTGTCCGGAAATGCCCCCATTTCAGAATATTTGCTAAATGGGAAATCTGATAGTAGACCCCACGATAAGACCTCGATTTTGTTTGATGCAGTGATGCAATCGAATGACAGATTTTATGTTCTGGCAATGGGGCCTCATTCCCCTGACTACAGCAAAGGACATGGCTTTGTTTTTGTATTTGACCTAGCTGGCAGAAAACTTGAAGAACGAGTTTTTATCATGGGTGGCTTTATTGACTTAGGTAAAAGCACACTTTTCGGAAACAGACTTGTGTTTGGTACTGATAACGGCGTTTCCCATTCACTGAGGATTGAATAGCTATCCACGCCAATTCACTCAGCCCGCGTTCACCTTCTCATTCCCACCGGACAACTTTGTATTTAAAAGACTGTTCAACTTATGCTGCGAAGGAGCAGGTGCAGCGCGTTGGCGGCTGAATACATCTTGTTATAGGTGCGGGTTCCGCCGAAATGGAATTCCCGCACGACATCGCCGCCGGGGCCTGAAACCGCGATATAGACAAGGCCAACCGGCTTACCGGGAGTGGCCCCGCCAGGGCCGGCTATACCGGTGACCGCCACCCCTACATCCGCCCCCAAAGCGCGCCTTACGCCCCTAGCCATTTCCAGGGCGCACTGCGACGACACCGCGCCGAAGTCGCGCAAGGTCTCCCTTTTTACGCCGAGGATGTTTATCTTGGCTTCATTGGCGTAGGAAACAACCGTCCCTTTAAAATATGCCGAACTGCCCGCCACTTCCGTGATTCGGTGGGAAAGCAGCCCGCCCGTGCACGATTCGGCGCAGGCAAGGGTCAGTTTGCGCGCCGCAAGGGCGCGGCCTGCGGCGGCCTCAAGGGTGTCCTCCCCCTCGCCATAAACGTATTCGCCTACCGCTGAATAGACTTCGCCGCGTATGGCCGACAGGGACTTTTTGTCCGGGCACATGGCGCTGAACGTCACGTTTCCGGGAGAGGAAAGAATGGTGAACTCCGTCCCGGGATGGGAAGACATCACCTCCGCCAGTTTTTCGTCGGCGGCGCTTTCCCCCACTCCCGCCATGCAAACCCTGAAAGAGAGGCTTCCGCCGGACCGGCCGGCAAGACGCCTGACGGCCGGGGCGGCATATTTATCGAACATCGGCTCCCATTCGGGCATGGGGCCGGGCAAAAGCACAAGCAGGCGCTTCGCTCCCTTCCAGCTTAAAGACACCATCTGTCCCGGCGCGGTGCCTGAAGGGTTGGGGAGGGATTTTGCCCCCTTTATCAGCATGGCCTGCCGGCGGTTTTCCTCTGGCATCGGCCTGCGGAAACGGGCGAAACGCGCCTTGACGGTCTTTAAAAGGGCCGGAGAAAAAACAAGACCGCGCCCAAGGGCACGGGCCGCACCCTCGCGGCTGAGGTCATCGAACGTCGGGCCCAGCCCGCCTGTCACTATGACCACGGGAGCCATGTCCAGCCCGTCGCGGACAGCGCGCGCTATGGCCGACTCGCCGTCCGGGACCTGCCGCTCCCCGCAGACAGTAACGCCAAGTGCAGCCAGTTTGCCGGACAAAGCCGGGACATAAGTGTTAAGCCTTCCGCGCAACAGTTCGGTGCCTACGAAAATCAGGGCGGCTTCGTTTTTCTTTTCAGCCATAAGTGAATGATATCCTCGCCGGGGCCGGCAAAGCTCCCCCCGGACCTGGCACGCGGACACTGGCCCGCGCGGTGACGGCAATGATTATATAACTTAGCGGCCTCCGCCGGAAGCCCGCGGGCGCACGCTGACAGGCGGAAAGGGGAATTGTTGTATAATCTAGTCATCCGGCGGTGAGCTCCCGGCAAAAACTGAAAATGAAAATATTACTTGCGGTTCCCCCTTCACCCAACCACAGAAGAATCATAAGGATGATAGACTGCAGCCACGAAGCAAAGGCAAGCTATCTGTGGCACCCGAACGATTTCCTTATCATCTCCTCACTCTGCGGAGATGCCGATGAATGCGTTCTGGTGGAAGGAACGGCGGACAGCCTCTCTGACGATGCTTTCTTCGGACGGGTAAAGGACGCAAAACCGGATATCATCTTCTTCGCCCTTTCAAGCGCCGGCTGGGAAACGGACCTCAAATATTACCGTAAAACGCGGGAGCTTCATCCGCAAGCGCCGCATTTCGTTATAGCCGACCTCTTCATAGAAAAGGAATACCGGGAATTCATACTTAAGGAATGCGAAGGCATAATCGGCAATCCCTATCTGCTGGACCTCAAGGCCATGTCCGCGGCGAAGCGCGGCCACGGGGACAAGTTCTCCGGAGTATACACCCATCACGAAGACACGATTTATAAAGGAAAACAGGCCGTCCATCTGCGGACGGCATCCCCGCACCACGAGCTTTTCCTCCGCCCCGGCTACAGGTTCCCCTTCGCCCTGCGCCATAAATTCGCCTCTGTCACCACCATGTGGGGCTGCCCTTTCACCTGCTCCTACTGCACCGATTCCAAGCTGCAGCCGGTGGTGCGCCACCACGAGGACATTCTGGCGGAACTGGACAGGCTTCACCGCATGGGCGTGAAGGAACTTTTCTTCACGGACAAGACCTTCGGCTTCTCCGAATCCGACGTCTACCCGCTTCTTGAGGGAATGGCTAAAAAGTATCGCTTTGACTGGTGCTGCTACTTCCATCCCCAGCTTTACAGGCCCAAACTGCTGGAGATGATGAAGGCGGCGGGCTGCCATTCCATGATTGTGGGCATAGACTCCGCCAACATGGACTCGCTTAAGCAGTACAGCCGCAGCCTGGCGAAGAGCCGGCTGGAAGACTTCCTGCGCAAGGCCAACGAACTCAGGATAAGCATCTGCGCCGACTTCATAATAGGCCTACCGCACGAAACGGAGGAGGACGTCAAGCGCACCATAGAATACGCGCTCAGCCTGCCCCTGGATTTCGCCTCCTTCAACATAGCGGCCCCGCTGCCCGGTTCCGAGATACGCGCCAAAGCCAAGGAAAAGAACCTGCTTCCCTTCGGCAACGAAGGTTTCGACACGCTGGGCACCAACGCCATGCTGGGCAACCAGAATCTGCACGCCGACAGCCTGCGCCGCCTGCGCCATGACGCGATACTCTCCTTTTACCTGCGCCCTTCCTATATCCTGCGCCGCCTGGGACGGACGCGCTCGCCGGAGCATTTCTGGAACCAGTTCCTGCAGATGCTGGCTCTGTTCCGGAAGGGCATAGACCCCAATCTCCCCCCGGCCTGACGCCCGCTTGCGGTTGCAAGCCGAAAAGACAATTTAATACAATAAAGGTACTGCGGAAAGGATATCTCCAGCCGCTGAAGCACGCGCGGCTGCACAGCCGCAACCTTTGCAAGCCGTTTACCCGGCCTGAACTTGTTCAAACCCAAGGAGAGTAAGAATGCCCACCACTGCGGTCAAGAAAAGCACCAAAGCGGCAGCCAAGTCTGCCAAGAACGTAAAATACGTGTACTTTTTCGGAGCCGGAAAGGCTGACGGAAAAGGCAACATGAAGGAGCTGCTGGGCGGCAAGGGCGCAAACCTCGCCGAGATGGCCGGCCATCCCAGCCTGCGCCTCCCCGTTCCTCCGGGCTTCACCATCACCACCGAAGTCTGCACCTACTACTGGGACAACAAGCGCACCTATCCCAAGACGCTGAAAGCCGATGTCGAAAAGTATCTCGGCATGGTTGAAAAGGCCACCGGCCACATTTTCGGCGACGCCGCCAACCCGCTCCTCGTCTCCGTCCGCTCCGGCGCGCGCAGCTCCATGCCCGGCATGATGGAAACCATCCTCAACGTCGGCCTCACCGAGAAGACCATCCCGGGAATGATCGCCGCCACCAAGAACGAGCGCTTCGTCTACGACGCCTACCGCCGCCTGATCATGATGTACTCCGACGTGGTCATGGAGAAGGCCGCCGGCATCGAGCCTGAAGAGGGCAAGGGCATCCGCAAGCAGCTCGAACACATCATGGACGAGATGAAGCACAAGCGCGGCGTCAAGAGCG
>CAYPTM010000135.1:0-6646 GCA_964413345.1 uncultured Elusimicrobiales bacterium | reverse complement strand
GAATATGGGTTCGTTCTGGACCTGCAGGACCTGTGTCATCACCGTCTGCTGGCGGACGTCCGTGTATGATGTCACCGTTCCAAAAACGAGCGCGTCCACTCCCAGCAGCTTGCCTAATTCTTTCGCGGTGGACTGCTCTACAGCGCCGGAAGTGTTGAGTTTATGCTCGTCCATTAGCTGCGATGCCTGCCTTCTTTCCACGAGGGTGTACTGTGTTCCCAGAAGGTATTTTTCAAAGGTCGAGGCCGCGCCCTCGCCGGAACCGCGATGCCCGGCGCAGTCGGAAAACTGAGCTATGGATACGCGCTTTATCGCGTCCGGCCTGTAGTTGTTGCTGACAAAAACGACAGCGGAAGTGGCGCAGCCGCAGAGCGCCGCGGAGGAGAGGACTGACAGGATGATTTTCTTCATGGCCTGCCCTCACGTTCCGGGGTGGGGCCGGCTGGTGGCTCCGGCATATCCTTCGGCGGATGCGCCGCGCTCGGCATGGAGGTTTTCAGTCGGCGTTCCGCTTCCTCCACCTGTTCCCTGGTCAGGGAAGCGCGGAGGCGCTCTCCGGCGTCCTTTGCCGGTCGGAAATTTTTTTCCGACGCGGCCATGTACCAGCGCATTGCTTCTACGGCGTTTTTTTCGGTGCCGATTCCGTTTTCGTACATTTTCCCAAGCTGATACTGCGCGAAAGGGCGTCCATGGGCAGCCATGCGGCTGCAATGCCTGAAGGCTTCCTTCGGGTCCGGCGGAGCGTCCCGGCCCTGAAGCCCGCGCAGCACCGCAAGATTTTCCTCCGCCGCTTCCAGTCCTTTTTCGGCGGCCTTCTCATAATATGACGCGGCGGTTGTTGTGTCTTTCTCCACACCCATGCCGTGTTCGTAAAGATAGCCGAGGTTGTTCATTGCAAAAACATCTCCGTTGTCCGCCGCTTTTTTATAGCATTCCGCGGCTTTCCCGGGGTTTTTGCCGACTCCCTTGCCGGAAAAATACATGTTTGCCAGATTGCTCCACGCCATCGCCTGCGCGGGGGCGAAATCGGTTTTCCCGGCGGCCTGTTCGTAGTATTTGAAGGCTTTCTTAAAATCCTGCTTTACGCCAAGGCCCTGGTAATAAAGGTGGGCCAGGCTGTTCAGCGCGGTGCTTTCCCCCTGCTCGGCGCTTTTTTCATACCATTCAATAGCCTTTGCGTAGTCCTGTTTTACTCCGCGTCCCGTTTCATACATTACCCCGGCGCCGTGCTGGGCGCGCGGGTCTCCGCCTGCTGCCGCTTTCAGCAGCAGTTCCTGGGCTTTGGCGTAATCTCCGGCCATATAGGCCTGCCGGGAATCATCCATCGTCCCGGCCGCGCACATGCCGGCGGTAAAGAACAGTGTCAAAATCGTCAGTTTGAGTTGCATATTGAAATAGTATCACATCTGCCGCCTCCCGCGCCCGGCGAAGTCCGGCGGGGCAGGCCCGTCGTATTTTTGATAATATACATTCGTGCAGGGGAATGCTGTTGAAATCCGGGAGGCCGCGAATGGCGGACTGTATTTGTTGCGGGGGAAAAACCTCGAAAAGCTGCGTAATACTTCTGTCGGAAGGTGTGGAGCGGACCGTATCGCGCTGCGAGCGCTGCGGCACTGCCTTCTGCGACCCCGTGCCCTCCGTGGAGGAGATCGCCCGCTGTTATCCGATAACATATTACGGCGATTTCCTTTCCCAGCACTGGAAGAATTTTTACAAAGGCTTCCGTATCGGCCGGGAGCTTAAAAAGCGCTCTCCATCCGGACTGTTCATTGACGTGGGCTGTTCCATCGGTTCCATGGCGGCGGGCGTGCGGGCGGCCAGCGGCTGGCAGGTGACCGGGACGGAATGCTCCGCAGAAGTGGCCGGCCTGGCCGGAGAACTTAACGGCGTGGCCGTGATTCCGACCGCCAGCGGGCTGCTGCCTTTTGCCGACGCTTACGCGGATTGCGTTTTCGTCAACAATGTTATCGAGCACCTGCCCGACCCCGCCCATACCATACGCGAGATACGCCGGGTGCTTAAACCGGGCGGCAGGCTGTTGCTGACCCTGCCGAACGGGCCCGTGGATATCCTTCCAAACGAGCTTTCCTGGCGGCGCTCCGGCACTCCGGCGCGTACGCGGCACAGCGGGCACATCTTCTGGTTTTCCCGTGAAGGCATAGCCCGGCTTCTTTCCGAAAACGGCTTCGCGGTCGAAAGCTGCCGCAACTTTCATTTCAAGGATGCCGCCAAATGCCGCGGCTGGATACCCCGGCCTGCCCGGAAAAAGCTTTCCGGGGGCGGAAGCGTCTCCCCCGCGCCGCAGCCAAAATTAACCCGGGAATCCTTTCCCCCCGCCCCTTCCCAGCTTGTGGACGACCTCCGCGCCGCATGGCGCGGCCTGTGGCGCTTTCAAAAATTGGAGTGCGGCGCCGATTTCCAGATAGAGGCCGTCAGGCGTTAGTTTCCCCGATAGTTTTAAAAGCCGGTTTTCGATGTAGGGCGGACACGCCCGGCCTTTTGTATAATTAGTCGAGGTAAAAAACATGAAACGCAGAGTGGTACTCACCGGCACAGGCATTGTCTCCCCTCTCGGCGTCGGCAGCGCGGTTTCCTTTTCACGCGCGGTCGAGGGCCGCGGAGGCATTCGTCCAGTCACGCTTTTCGACGTTTCGGCTTTTCCCTGCCGCATAGCGGGCGAGGCGGCCGACTATAATCCCGATTCCCATTTCGACGCCAAGGAACAGCGCCACCTGACCCGTTTTCAGCAGTTTGCCCTGGTGGCCGCGCGCGAGGCCGTCAAGGAATCCGGGCTGAAGATGGAGTCCGAGGACCCTTACCGCGTGGGAGTCCTTATCGGCAGCGGCGTCGGCTCCATGCAGCTTGTGGAGGAACAGCGCGACCTGCTCCGCGACAAGGGCCCCCGCCGCATCTCCCCTTTTCTTGCCCCCGGCATAATCATCAACGAGGCTTCCGCCCAGGTGGCGATGGAGCTTCGCGCCAAGGGGCCTAATTTCAGCGTGGTTACCGCCTGCGCCTCGGGCGCGCACTCCATCGGCTCCGGAATACGCGCCATACAGTACGGCGACGCCGACGTTATCGTTGCCGGAGGCACCGAGGCCACCATCTGTCCCATATGCTTTGCCGCATTCTGCGCCCTGCGGGCCATGTCCACCAATAACGACAATCCCGACAAGGCCAGCCGCCCCTTCTCCGCCACGCGGGACGGTTTCGTCATGGGCGAAGGCGCCGGCGTGGTGGTCCTTGAGGAGCTTGAGCACGCCCGCCGCCGTGGGGCTGCGATAATAGCGGAAGTCGCCGGTTACGGGGCCACTAACGACTCCTTTCACATCACCGCCCCGGACCCCTCCGGCGAAGCCGGGGCTAAGTGCATGGAGCTTGCCATGGCCGACGCGGGGCTTTCCCCGGCGGATATCGGCTACATCAACGCTCACGGCACGTCCACGCCCATGAACGACCCGATAGAGACCGTCATAATCAAAAAGGCTCTGGGCGAGCACGCGAAGCGCGTGGCGATAAGTTCCACCAAGTCCGTCACCGGGCACATGATAGGCGCGGCGGGGTCTGTCGGCTTAATCTTCTCGGCCCTTGCGCTTAAAAACGGCGTGATTCCTCCCACGGTGAATCTTACGGACCCTGACCCAACGTGTGACCTGGATTATGTTCCCAACCAGTCCCGCAAGGCGGACATAGGCGCGGCGCTGTGCAATTCTTTCGGCTTCGGCGGGCACAACGCCTGTCTTGCCATCAAAAAGTACAGCGGCAACTAGCCAGTAATCTTAAAAGGAGAACCGGGCTTCGGCGTGTTCCGTCGGAGCCCGGTTCTTTTGTGTCCTGAAGTCTGTCCGCTACTTCGCCATCGCTTTCGCTTTCATATCCGGGGGCATCTTCTCTATGGCGTAGCGGAGGGCAGTGCGCGGCATGCCGGCTTTGCACTTCATTATGTAATCGAAAACTTCTTTCTGATGGGCCTCGCTGGCGGCCTTCAGCATCCAGCCGTATCCTTTTTGGACCATATCGTCACCGTCGGTTCGCAAAATATCCGCCAGCTCGAAAATCTCCTTCAGGAACTTTCCCTTACGGGCGGGTATTATGAGCGTTACCGCCGAAGCCCTTCGCATCCAGCGGTTCTTCGAGCCTGCCCATAGCTTCAGTTCCTTTATAAACTCGGGGTACATTTCGATGAACGTGCCCACTGTATGGTTGCACAGTGTGTCGCACGAGGCCCAGTTGGTAACGTGCTTCGCCACCCATTCCGTGAAAATGGCGAAATCGTCCGGTGTGTAATCCTTGCGGAGTTCGTATGCCCAACTGCAGGCCACGAAGGATTCTTCCATATAGTCGGACCGCCAAAGCTCATCGCACAGCTTGAAGATATCCGCTTTTGCGGTTCCGCGCAGCTTGCGGAAGCCCTCCTTCGCAATTTTACCGACCGTGGAGGACTTCACGCCATAGAGCGTTATTGCTTCCTTGAAGAACCTTTTGCCTGATTCCTTTACGTCCGGGTCGCTGTTCTGCTTCAGTTGTTTGCGTATTTCACTGATGATTTCGTTCATAAGATTTTTGTGGAGCGCTGATATAAAAACACCCCGGCTTGTTTATCCGGGGTGGGCTGTTATTTCTAAAGCGTAATGGTTGGCCTTATTCCATCTTCCCGCCGGATGCGCCTGGAAGCGCGGCCAGCTGGGTTCTCTGTAGTCCGGTGGAAGCTGTTTTGGCCGCGGTGTTTTTCTTGGCCGGCGCCCGCGCGACTTTGGTGGCGGTGGAAGAACGTTTTGCTGCCAGGGCGGTGCGATTGGTTGAATGCCTCGAAGCCACATATGCTGCTGAATTCTTGGTCTTGCGGCGTTTTTTGCTGTAGCGGCGCACTCTGCGTTTGACTACCCAGTAGCGGGTGGGGCCTACGTCCAGATGCGTGAAGCCCATGCTCTGGTAGTAACCCACGCCGCCTGCGTTCATTTTGCGGGCGAAAGTCTTTATTTTGGCGGTGCTGTATCCGGGCACCCTTATGTCCGCGGCCCAGCCCATCATGTGAAAGCTGTGCTCCGCCGCGCCGGCTATGGATCTGTTCAGTTTCGGTGTGCGATAGCCGCTGAGAAGAACCAGCCCGCGCTTGCCAAACTTGTCCTCCACGGCGTCCAGAAGTTCCACAAGCTTTACCGCCATCATGGTGTTTTTCCCGGTAAGGCTGCACCGCATGAGGCTGTTGAGCTTTTCCAGTTCGTCGGTGTCGTAGGAGCCGTCTTTCCTGCGGTATGCGGCGGTAATCTTTTCTCCGCTGTCCTGCCGGAGCAGCGTAAGCACGCCGTTGCCGCCGAGATTGACCGGCTCCGGCGCGTGCTGTATGCCGCTGCTTATGAAAACGTTCGCTTCGGAGTCTTCGCTTTCCTCTATTTCAGAGATGTCGGCTTCCGTGGCGGATTCCTGATTCGGGGCGGTAATTTCGGCCTGTGGGGAGGGCTGTTCCTGCTGTATTCTCCCGGCGGTTATGGCGGCGGTGCTTGTTTCAGGGCCGGCAATCGCCGGGGTCTGAACCTGAGCGAAAGCTTCTCCGCCAAGAAAGACGGAGACCGCAGCCATGAAAGATATCATTATTTCCACTTTACCCATGCAAGTTAATAGTTTATCAAATTGAGAGTATTCTCGCCTATAAAATTTTTGGCGGCCGTGAAGGCCGCAAGACTATTGTGCCTCGATAGTCATTCAGTGTTCGCGTGGAGAGGTCTGGAGTTAAAGCCAAACATCTATTTTCGAGGCCCGTCAGCCGCGCGGCGGACTCCGTGTGGTTGAACCGCCGGCTTATCCTTCCTCCCGGATTGCGAGAGTTCCTTCCCTTCGCAGCCGGAAGGAATCAGACCGCCTTTTCGTGCTGCTTCCTCGGTAGGGCGGAATAGACGGGCTGCGATTTCGCCAGAACACCTTCAATTCTGATTTTTGCCTGCGCCGGAGAAGCCACCACTGCGGGCCCGTTTACGCATCCTCCTTCGCAGTTCATCACTTCAACAAGCTGGCCCGGGCAGCCGCCGGCCGCGTAGGCCTGCAGTTGCTTCAATGCCGCGCGGTTCAAGCCGCTTATGCCGATGCATTTTGCCTCCTGCCCTCGCGGTAGATGGGCAGTGACCGCGGCAGCAACTCCTCCGGTCAGCGGGAAGCCGCGTCCTTCCCTGCATGCCGCGTTTTGAGGCATAACCTCTCCGCTTTCCGTTTCCAGATTGGCGGCCGCGAGCAGCGAATCCAGTTCGGTGAAAGTGAGATAGTAGTCGGCTGCGTTGTCATCCATCGCTTCCCGGCGTTTCGCTATGCAGGGGCCGATGAATACGGAGATGCTTTCCGGGTCGCTTTCCTTAGTCGCGCGCGCTGTTATCTGAAGTGGGCTCGGTGTAGAGGAGACGAAGGGACGTATTTCCGGTATTATCTTTTTTGCTGCCTGCACATATGCCGGACAGCAGGAAGTGGTCATGAACGGCAGGCCGCCTTTCCGGCGCTCCATGAATTCGTCCGCTTCAAGTCTGGCTGCCGTGTCGGCACCCTGTGCCACCTCCCTTACCGCGTGGAAGCCGATTTTGCCGAGCGCGCCGACAATCCATTCAAGCCCTCCTTCCCATTGCCCGGCTATCGCGGGGGCTATAAGCGCGTAGATCCGTCT
>CAYPTM010000134.1:0-6651 GCA_964413345.1 uncultured Elusimicrobiales bacterium | reverse complement strand
CCCCCGCATTGCCCCCGGATGGAACTATCAGCGGCAGGCCGCACTGGCTGGCCACCGCCCCGCCCATAGTCCACCATGCGGCGTGGGACTGTTCTATATCGGTAAAAGACAGGCCTTCGCTTTCAAGCTGTTTGATGCCGGGCAACAGACCGGGGAAGAGGCTTTCATCCAGATAGGTGCGCTCCAGGCTTTCGGCATAGATGTAGACGATGTTTTTCCTTGCCCGGGGCCTGCCGGCTATTTCCGGGGTGCGGTAGGCCGAATAGAAATCGTGCATATGGGCCTGCGAGGACGAGCCGGCATCCGCCCGCAGGAGCATGCGCACCCGGACATAGTCATACATGTTGTGCGGCGCGGGATTAAGCGCCGCGCCAATAAGAAGCAGCGCCGCCCCGGCAAACCACGTTCCGGGCGACAGCAGGCGAGAGGCAATCTTGCGGAATTCCACCAGATATACGAACAGCGCGAACGCCGCCAGCGACAGGCAGGTAACCGCTATCAGCGGGTAAAAATCCCCGAACCCGGACTTGGAGAACCCGTATTGCAGGCTGAACATGACGGCCTCGTTGATGCCGTTTTCGGTTATGTAATCCGAGATGGCGTAAAACGCCGCCAGCAGCACGAAAACCGTAAAGCATGACACGAACAGCCAGCGCAGCCAGCCGCTCTTTGGAACCGCGCCGAAGATGACTGTCCCGCACAGGAGGAGAAGCAGGGACAGCATCATCAGCGGACCGGAACCCAGAAAGGACAGGAGGAACGGATACGCGCAGAGCGCGAGGCCGGCGGAAAGAAACAGCGCGGAGGAAAGCGTGAAGCGTGATATTGGTATGTCGCGCATAAATCCTGTGGAACTAATCCGGCAAAAACGGATAAATCATATCAGTGCACCCAGTGGCGTACGGGGCCGGTGTCCACATGGGTAAAGCCCTGGTTGGGATAATGCCCCACGCCGCCCGCCTTAAGGGCCAGCGCGAGGGAGGTGACCTCGCTGGGCCTGCGCCCGGCCACCCGGATGTCCGCCGCCCAGCCGCGCATATGCAGGCTGTAACGCGCCGCGCCGGGGATAAGGGCGTTGAACTCCGGGCTGCGGTAGCCGCTCAGCAGGATGAGCCCTTTTTTGCCGAAATGGTCCTCTATCACATCCAGCAGTTCCACGAGGCTGACGGGTATAATCACGGATTTCATGGAATAATGACAGCGCATGATGTAATAGATTTTGCGAAGGGCGGCGCTGTCGTACTCCCCGGATTTCTTGCGGTAGCGCACGTCAATTTTTTCACCGGTGGAGCGGGAAAGCTTCAGTCTGCCGTCGCCCCGGAGAGCCTTTCCGCGAAGGCGAAGTGGCTCCGGCATGGACAGCCCGGAAGCGAAATCCGCGCCGCTTTTCAGCAGTTCCTTCGCGTTCATCTCCTTCAAAGGTTCCCACGTTATGCCGGACTCGCGCAAATCGGGCTCCGCCGCGTCCGCCAGAAGATTGCGAGCCTCCCTGGCGGAAACACGCAGGCGCGAGGCCAGCGCCTGTATGGTGTAATGCCGGGAAACGGTGTCGGTGGAGGCGATTACATAGGTCGGCGCGGGAACGCCGCCGCCCTGCGCCTGCTGCGCAAAAGCGGGCGAGCACAAAGCCAGAACAGGCAAAAACGGATAGAACAAACGCTTCATTGCATATTTCATCAAAACACCGTGCGGCGGCCAATTACAACCGCATATATTATACAAGCACAGCCTCCCGCACGGCAAAACCTTTCCGGGCCGGAATATCAGGCGGGCTTGTGCCCGCCCCATTCGGCAAGCTTTTCCCGAATTCCGGGGAATTCCGTTTCCAGCGCAGAAATCAGCTCCGCCCCCCCTTCAAGCCGACCGGAACGGGCTACAGACTCAAGGTGGGCCGCAATCTTCTGGAGCGTCTTGGCCCCCACATTGCCGGACGCCCCCTTAAGAGAGTGCGCGCTGTCCTGAAGGAGCTTGGCGTTGCCGGAAGAATAGGCTTCCTTTATTTTCGCCAGATTCGCGGACGCGCTTTTAAGATATTCCGAAACCACCTGCTCCACCATCGCGGCATCTTCCGGCCCGGCCATATCGCGCAGGTTCTGAAGGGGTTCGGGGTCGAAATCCACGTCCCATTTGCCTATGGCCGCGCGGAGGGCTTCCGGGCGCACCGGCTTGGAGATATAGTCGTCCATGCCCGCGGCGAGGCACCTTTCCTTGTCGCCCGACATGGCATTCGCCGTCATGGCAACCACGGGCGTATGCTTGCGGTCCGCCTCGCGCCTCCGCAGTTCCTCAGTTGCTGTGAAACCGTCCATCTCGGGCATCTGGCAGTCCATGAGCACAAGGTCGTAGGATATGCGGCCGAGCGCGTCCAGCGCCTCGATGCCGTTGCCGGCGATATCCACGTCGTAACCCAGATTCTTCAGCTGCATTTTCGCCACGAGCTGGTTGGCGCTGTTGTCTTCCACGAGGAGTATCTTGAAGAAGGGACGCCTTTGCGCCTTGGCCTTTGACGCGACCGGCGAAGGCTTCTGGACGGATTGGCCGGAGGGCTGCGCTATCGACATAAGGCAGGACTGAAGCAGCGACTGCTTTACCGGCTTGGTAAGCAGGGCGGACACCCCCGCGGCCGACATCTCCCTGGAATCCATCACCTTCCCGGCTGAAGTGACAAAAGCTATGCGCACCCCGGAAAGCCTGGGATTGGACCGTATTGCCTCGGCGGTCTGTACGCCGTCCATGCCGGGCATCATCATATCCAGCAGGACTATGCCGAAAGCGTCAGGGGTTCCGGCCGAATGCTCCAGCAGGGTGACAGCCTCCTTTCCGCCGGGAACGGCCTCGTGCGGCACGCCGATCTGGTCAAGCTGGGAGGACATTATGAGCCGGTTAGCGGGGCTGTCGTCCACCACCAGAACGCGCGTTTTCTTCAGGACATCGGGATGGATTTCCACCGCGCCGGGAAGCGGCTGCCCTTTCGCCAGGCGAAGCTTTACCCAGAAGGTAGAGCCTTTACCGAACTCGCTCTCCACGCCGATTTGCCCGTTCATCATCTGGACAAGCTTTCTGGCTATGGCAAGACCGAGGCCCGTGCCGCCGTAACGCCGGGACATGGAGGCGTCGGCCTGAGTGAAAGACTCGAACAGGGTAGCCAGGGCCTCTTTCTGTATGCCTATGCCCGTATCGGAAACCGCGATACGGACAAGCACGCTCCTTTCGTCCTGTTCCAGCGCCTCGGCGCGTACCACGACCTCGCCTTTTTCCGTGAACTTGACCGCGTTGCTTATCAGGTTTATCAGCGCCTGCCGCAGGCGGCCGGCGTCCCCGACTAAAGAAAGAGGAGTTCCGCAGGGTATTACGGCTCCCATCTCAAGGTGTTTTTCCTGCGCGCGGAAAGCGAGCAGTTCCAGCGAGCTTTCTATAACCTGCCGCAGGTCGAAATTGGTTTCCTCAAGGTGCAGCTTGCCGGCCTCTATCTTGGAGAAATCCAGAATATCGTTGATGATTGTAAGCAGGTAATCCCCGGAATTGCGGACATTTTCCGCGAGTTCCTTCTGCTCCGGGGTCAGCTCCGTGTCCAGCAGCAGGCCGGTCATGCCTATGACGACGTTCATGGGCGTGCGGATCTCGTGGCTCATCGTAGCGAGGAAATCGGCCTTGGCCTGCGTGGCGCTCATGGCGGCGTCACGGGCCTGTATCAGTTCGGCCTCGGCGCGCTTGCGCTCCGCTATGTTGAGGAAAGTGACCACGGCCCCCACAACCACGCCATCCTTGATCTGCGGATAGCTCCAATACTCCACTGGGAAAGACGTCCCGTCCTTCTTCCAGAACACCTCTTCGTCGGTGTGCGTTCCCACTCCTTTTTTAAGCACATGGAAAATGCGGCACTCCTCCACCTTGAAGGAAGAACCGTCCTGATGGGAATGATGCACCAGCTCATGCATATTCTTGCCGAGCGTGTCGGTTGACGAGGAATAACCAAGCATACGTATGGCTGAGGTGTTGCAGAAAGTGCATCTGCCGTTAAGGTCTATGCCGTATATGCCCTCCGCCGCCGAATCCAGTATGACGCGCAGCTTTTCCTCGCTGGAAACAAGGGCCTCCTCGGTCCGCTTTCGCTCGGTAATGTCCGATATCGCCCCCACCATGCGGAGGGGCTTCCCTGCGCTGTCTCGGGACATGACCTTGCCCCGGTCCATCACCCATAAATAAGTGCCGTCCTTGCGCCGAAGCCGGTATTCCGATATGTATATTGGCGCTTCCCCGGCCACATGCCTGTTCAGTTCAGCCATGGTGAAAGGCTTGTCGTCAGGATGCACACGGGAGGACCATTCCTCAAGCCGGTCGCCCACCTCGTCAGGGGAGAGGCCTAGCATTTCCTTCCATCGCGGGGACACAAAAAGGCTTTCGCCAGGGATGTTCCAGTCCCATACTCCGAATTCCGCGCCCTCAAGAGCGAAATGCCAGCGTTCCTCGCTGGCGCGCAGGGCCTCTTCCGTCTTTTTAAGATGGGAGATATCGCGCAGGACCTTGGATACGCCTATTACCTTGCCGGACCCGTCCTTTATCGGGGAAATACTGATTGAAACCGGGATATGGACCCCGTCCTTCCTGATACGGACGCTCTCGAAATTCTGTATGCGCTCGCCTCTCTTTATGCGGGCAAGTATGTCCGCCTCCTCGCTGAACAGTTCCTGAGGGAATGCTATCGTCATCGGGCTACCTACGGCTTCGGCCGCGGTATAGCCGAATATGCGCTCGGCCGCGGCGTTCCAGCTTGTAATAAGCCCGTCAAGGGATTTGCTTATGATGGCGTCTTCGGAAGAATTGATGATGGCAGCGAGGTGCGCGGAAGCCTCGAGCGCTTTTTCTTCCTCTGTCATATCGCGCGCGGAGGCGAAAGACACATTTTCAGCCGGGAAGGGCGTGCCGTGCCAGAGCATGGTATGAACGGTCCCATCCTTCGCCAGGAGATGATTACGGAAATCGCGCGGTTCTCCGCCGTTCTTAAGCCGCATGACCTCCGTTACAGTGGCGTCCCTGTCGTCGGAATGGATGAAATCAATGAACGGACGCGAGAGCAGTTCCTCTATGGAATACCCAAGCACCTTCTCCCAACGGGGACTGAGACGCTTGAAATAGCCATCGAACCCGAAAACGCACATGAGATCGGACGAAATATCATAAAAGCGTTTGGCGTCACGGGCGAAAGCAAGCGCCGTCTTGAGATCATGTGATGACAGCTCGTTCTGCGCGATGTTGCCGATGTCGCGCAAAATACGCCGCTGATCCGGAGTGAGGGAACGCGGAACCGTGTCTATTATGCAAAAAACGCCGACCTTGTAGCCGTCGGAAACGGACAGAGGGGCGCCGGCGTAAAAACGTATGCAGGGCTCGCCCGTCACCAGGGGATGGGAGGCGAAAAGAGGGTCATGCGCCGCGTCCTCCACTACAAACAGGTCGTCACTCATTATCGCGTGCCCGCAGAAGGAATTTTCGCGCGGGCTCTCGCTGAGCGGCAGGCCGAGGCAGGATTTAAACCACTGCCTCTTTTCATCCACAAGGCTTACAAGGGCGATGGGAACGCCGAACACAGCCTGCGCGATACGCGTCAGGCGGTCGAAGCGCTCCTCCGCGGAGGTATCAAGCACCCCCAGCTTGCGCAGGGCTTCCAGGCGCGCTGCCTCTTCGGGTGTCTGCGGATTTGCCATATAGATGACCCTCGCTGATTATTACTGCCTTTTGTAACTCTGCGTCCAGCTTCCGGTACTCCATGTCACTCGCTGTACCGGACTGCTCAAATCCGCCGTGTCGGTATGGATATTGGCGGTCTGAAAAGCGGTAATGTTTCTGCCCACCATGCGGCCGAACAACTCCGAATTTATATTCCAATCGGAAGTGGGATCCTCAAGATACGCGTGCAGCGGCGCGGCGCATGATATAACGTAATTTTTGCCGCCCGTGCCGCCTCCGCCGTAAATCCTGAAACGTGACGGGATTTTACTGGAACTGTTTATGGCACAGCCGGTATTGGCGGCAAGGTCCCCAGTAAAATTGACGGTCACAGTCCCGGAAGCGGTATTTACATTCAGCGTGCCATCTACGGTTATACCTTTGAAGTAATAGACCCCGGGCGCAAGCGTGCAGGTGACCCCGGAATTTACGGTAAGCAGCATCTTGCTGGAATTGTAGCACGAAGCAGGCCCGCTTATGCCTGTGGAATTATTATTGCTGGCCGCGCAGGTGCTGCAATAATTTACAGGCAGGGTTATGGTGTAAGTTGTCTGGATGACGGACCCCTGGACACTGTTGGAAACGTTGTTGCTGATTTTGTAATAAAAAACGTTTCCGCGCACAAGGGCGCCGCCCGAGGTCTGGAAAGATTTGTTTGCCCAAATGCTCCCGCCGAAATAAAAACGGCTGGGAGTAAGACTGACCGCAGGATTGTAAGCGTCAATCGTTGACTTTACCGAAACACCGTCATTGGCCGCAATCGCATAGCCGCCCGCCGGGAGCGGGGCGGTGGAGTAGGAAAGTGCGGCGACCGCGCTGACCGTTTTAACGGCACGTCCGAAAAAGGGTATATTCGCGGAATAGCCGGTTGACCGGACCAATGGGTATAAATCCGTAGAAACCGTAACGGTATAGTACCCGTCC